>JANOGH010000586.1:0-3771 GCA_031414075.1 Betaproteobacteria bacterium
GCCATGGCGCACCGGGAGATCGACCGCGTCGAGATCGACAAGCTGGAAGGTCGCGTGACCAGTGTGCTGTTGACGCCTTATCCGCCGGGCATTCCGCTACTGGTCCCGGGCGAGCGATTCAACCAGACGATCGTGCGCTATCTCCAGTTCGCGCGCGAATTCAACCGCACCTTCCCCGGATTCGACACCGACATCCATGGTCTGGTCGAGGAGAACTCGGCGGGCGAAGCCCAGTATTTCGTGAATTGCGTGCGCCAAAACTGAGCAGGCCGCTTACCTGCAGGGCAGCTTGCGATCGAACGTGACGAAGCTGTAGCGCATCGAAGTGTTGTCGTCGCGCCTCGCTTCGCGCCGTGTTTCCTGCCACAGGTCCCTGTCCAGCAGGGGAAAGAAGGCGTCCCCCTCGAAGCTGCCGTCGATTTCGGTTGCGTATATGCGATCCGACAGCGGCAGGGCCAATCTGTAGATTTCCCCACCTCCGATGACGAAAACATCCGATTCGTCAGCGCAAACCGCTATCGCTTTGTCCAGCGAAGCGACGACCGTTGCGCCGGGCACCGCGTAGCCGGGGCGGCGGCTGACTATCACGTGACGCCGCTCCGGCAGGAGACGGTCGATCGACTCCCAGGTCTTGCGACCCATCACGATCGCATGTCCCATCGTGATCTGTCTGAAACGCTTCAGGTCTTCCGGCAGATGCCAGGGCATCTTCCCGCATAATCCAATGACGCGATTCGCGGCGTAGGCGACGATGATGGAAATGCGAGGGAATGCAGGATTGGGGATTGGGGATTGAGTCATCGCCAGCGGGTTAACGAAACCGCGTCATGATTTGCTCAGCGAGTTCTTGAGCGCGCCGATCATTTTCCCGACTTGGTCCGTCTTGGCAAGGAAGCGGATCGCATCGTCCTCCGTGATGTATTCCAGCCTGGCGGCAATTTGAACCTGGGTTTCAAGCTCCATCAGGGAGCCGAAGGCGATGGATAGATGATTGACATACGCGTTTGTGGATTTCCTGCCATGGCCTTCCGCGATATTGGAAGGCACCGAGACCGCGGCTCTTTGGACCTGGCTTGCCAAGCCGAATTTCTCTTCGGAAGGAAACGACTTGGTCATCTGGTAGACCTCAGTCACCAAATCCATTGCATTCTGCCAGACCCGCAGGTCACTGTACTTCATTCAGCATTGCCGTCACGAACAGAAGCGACGGCCCGTGGATGGTTTTCCCTCAATCCCCAATCCCCGATCCCCATTCCCCGATCCTAAACCGCCACCGGCGCCTTGATCGCAGGATGCGGGTCATAGGCTTCGAGTGTGAAGTCTTCGTACTTGAATTCGAAAATGTTCCTGACGGCCGGGTTGATCTTCATTACGGGCAGTTTGCGTGGTGCGCGGGTGAGCTGCTCGCGGGCCTGTTCGAGGTGATTTGAATAAAGATGGGTGTCGCCGAGCGCATGCACGAATTCACCGGGTTTGAGCCCGCAGATTTGCGCCACCATCAGGGTCAGCAGGGCGTACGAAGCGATGTTGAACGGCACGCCGAGGAACAGGTCGGCGCTGCGCTGATAGAGCTGGCAGGAGAGTTTTCCGTCGGCCACATAGAACTGGAAGAACGCGTGGCAGGGCAGCAGCGCCATCTTGTCGAGATCCGCTACATTCCAGGCGGATACGATCAGGCGCCGCGAGTCCGGATTGCTCTTGATGTCCTCGATGACCTTGGCCATTTGATCGATATGCCGGCCATCCGGCGCCGGCCAGGAGCGCCACTGATAACCGTAGACCGGACCGAGCTCGCCGTTTTCGTCGGCCCACTCGTCCCAGATGCTCACGCCGTTTTCTTTCAGATAGCGGGTATTCGTTTCACCCTTCAGGAACCACAGCAATTCGTGGATGATCGACTTGAGGTGAACCTTCTTGGTCGTCAGCAGCGGGAAACCGGCCTGAAGGTCGAAGCGGAGCTGCGGGCCGAATATGCTTAGCGTACCGGTGCCGGTGCGGTCGCCCTTGCGGGTGCCGTGTTCGAGAATGTGGCGCATCAGATCGAGGTATTGGCGCATCGGGTTGCAGGCCTTTCGTGGTCCAGTGCGGATTCTAAATCACCACGCGGCAAGCTGCATCGACCAAAGATTTTGCTTTTCCGTGAGCGTTCTGTCGCAAGCGTTTTGTTGCTAGACTTCGGCCTTCACTGTACGGGCCATCGGCATGTCCGGAAACACCCTCGGCAAACTCTTCTGCGTGACGTCTTTCGGCGAGAGTCACGGCCCCGCGATCGGTTGCGTCGTGGATGGTTGTCCGCCTGGACTGGCGCTCTCCGAGCCGGACATCCAGAAGGACCTCGATCGTCGCAAGCCGGGAACCTCCCGGCATGTCACGCAAAGGCGCGAACCCGATACCGTGGAAATCCTTTCCGGGGTCTTCGAGGGACGCACCACCGGCACGCCAATCGCGTTGCTGATTCGCAACCAGGATAGCCGCAGCAAGGATTACGGCAACATCGCTGCGACTTTCCGGCCCGGTCATGCCGATTACACGTATTGGCAGAAGTACGGGATTCGCGACTACCGCGGCGGGGGCCGTCAGTCGGCGCGCGAAACCGCGGTGCGGGTGGCCGCGGCGGCGATCGCGAAGAAGTGGCTGCGCGAACATCACGGCGTGGAGATCCGCGGCCACATGTCGCAGCTCGGCCCGATCCGGATTGCCTTCAAAAACTGGGATTCGGTAGGGCGGAACCCATTTTTTTCCCCCGACCCCGACATCGTGCCGCAGCTCGAGGAATTCATGGACAAGCTGCGCAAGTCCGGCGACTCCTGCGGTGCACGGATTACCGCGATCGCGCATGGTGTGCCGGTCGGCTGGGGCGAGCCGGTTTACGACAAGCTCGATTCCGACATCGCCTACGCGATGATGGGAATCAACGCGGTCAAGGGCGTGGAAATCGGTGCCGGCTTTGCATCGATCGAACAGAAAGGCACCGAGCACGGCGATGAAATGACGCCTCTGGGCTTCCTGTCCAACAACGCCGGCGGCATCCTCGGCGGCATTTCCACCGGCCAGGACATCGTCGTGAACATCGCCGTCAAGCCGACATCGAGCATCCGGTTGCCGCGCCGCTCCATCGACAAGAGCGGTGCGCCGACGATCGTCGAGACCACCGGCCGCCACGATCCTTGCGTGGGCATCCGCGCTACGCCGATCGCAGAAGCGATGCTGGCGCTGGTGCTGATGGATCACGCGCTACGCCAGCGTGCGCAGAACGCCGACGTGCGGACCACCACGCCCAGAATTGCTGCGCAGGCGCCCGCGGGTGCCGCAGGCAAAGATGCCCGGACGGCCAACGATCCTGATCCCGACGAAGCTTGATCGCCCGCACTCGTGTCCTGGCTGGAGCGCGTAGTCGAAGTCAACGAGCAGGAGTGGCGTCCTGTCGGCACTATTGCCTTTGTTGCCTCTTCGCTGCTGGTAGCCGGCGTCTGCTATCTCGCCAATTCGGGGCAGCGCTGGGTCTACATCCTGGACAGCGCCAACCTCGCTTTTCACGAAGCCGGCCACCCGTTTGTCGGGCTGCTGCTTGGCAGCCGCATCACCGTTTACGGCGGCACACTCGGTCAGTTGGTGTTTCCGATAGTCGCGACGGCGAGCTTCTGGTGGCGCCGCGAAGCGTTGTCCTTTGCCCTGTGCGCCGCCTGGCTATTCGAAAACTTCAGGAACATCGCACGCTACATGGCGGACGCTAGCGAGCAAGTGTTACCGCTGGTGGGCAACGGCGAGCAC
>JANOGH010000587.1:0-4701 GCA_031414075.1 Betaproteobacteria bacterium
GTAGATGCCTTGCGGGCCTACGGTTATTGCCCCAATCACACCATTGGAGCCGCCAAACTGGTTAATGGTACCGGTTCCGCTCGTGCCGATTTTTTCATCGGCCGTACCCAGATAACCCCCAGCTATCGATAGCGACATCGATCCCGTACCCGTCGCGTTGATGATCAATGTCCCGGATTCGCTGGAAGGCAGGGCGCTGATCGTGACGCCGATGTCGGTCGCACCGGAGTTGTAGAGAAAGGCCCGATCACTAAGGGATTGCGGCGGATAGAGAGTCGGCGCGCCACCTTCGGTGCTGCTCCAGCAGGTCGAGTTCCAGCCCCCGCTGCCGCAAGCCCAAAAATAGTCATCCCTGAATACGAATAAGTCATCCGCGAATACGAATGAGTTTCCGATACAAACGACTATGGCGGCCGCAATTACAGCGGCTTTGGCGATTTGCGGTTGCATGGCCACCTCCCCAGACAGACAATGCAGAGGACCAGCCTACGCCCTCAGTTATCCGGGGGCAATGGGAGAATTCGCCTCGCGGGTGCTTTCTGCCCGGGATGGTCACCCAAAGGGGGACCCTGGGGTGGAACGGTTCGCATTGGCGAGTCGGGCGTTCCGCGGTACGTGCGATCCGAGGTTGCTGCAGCAGTCGGATCGCCTTAGCACTTGATCTTTCATGTGAACCGCGTGCCTGTTGTTGCCATCCGACACCTCCTCTTTCATCATCTCAGCCACAAGAAGTGTCCGCTCCACCGGGGGAATGCCGCAATGAAGACCTCCTCAACGCCAATGCTGGTCATGCTGCTGGTCGCCTCCATTATCGCCGGCTGCGGACGAGGCGGCAGCGGCAAGAGCGCGTCGCAGGTCGCGGCGCGGGTGAACGGTGATGAGATTTCGGTTCATCAGATCAACCTCCTGCTTGCCCGCCAAAGCCCGGCCAGCCCGGAGCAGGCAAAGACCACCTCGCCCCAGGTGCTGGAGCGGCTCATTGACCAGCGTTTGCTGGTGCAGAAGGCGAAGAAGGCCAAACTGGACCGCGACGTGCAGGTCATGCAAGTCATCGAGGCTGCGAAGAGCCAGATCCTGGCGCAGGCTTACATGGAACGCATCTCGTCGACAGCATCGAAGGTCGACCCGGAGGACATTCGCGCGTTCTACGAGGACAATCCGGCGCTTTTCTCGGAACGCCGGATCTATCGATTCGAGGAAATTGTTGCCCAGGTGCCTGAGGCCAGCATCGAGCAGCTCGCGGCGCAGGTGAGAAAGTCAAAAGCAATTTCCGAAGTGGCGACTTGGCTCAGGACGCAGGGCATCCAATTTTCCGGGAACTCCACGACCCGCGCCGCGGAGCAACTGCCGATGGGAATGCTTCCGGCGTTGAGCCGGATGAAGGACGGCGAGATCGCAATGCGGCGTGGACCGAACGGCATGGCTATTGTGCATCTTGCCGCATCGCAAGGCGCCGCGATGAACGAGCAACAGGCGAGCCCGCACATCCAGACCTACCTCCTCAATCGCAAGCGCATGGAACTCGCCGACTCCTTGATGAACACGCTGCGAGCCGCAGCGAAGATCGAGTATGTGGGGGATTTTGGCAAGACCAAGCCGCCCTCTGCTGCTGCCAAGGCGCCGGCCCCGGCTTCCGTCAGCGACCCACTGGCGCCTGCCAGTCCGAGTAACGAAAGGTAGGGCCCGCCCATCGGGGCAAGGAACTCGCGGGGCGGGTAGGGGTCGAGCCGGCTCGTCCGGGAAACGCAGGATGCGCGCTCCCCGATGCAGTGAATTGGACAGGGTCGGCAATCGTAGTGTTCGGGTGAGCCTCGTGGATAGGGTCTTCAACGAGCACGGATGGTGGAAGGGAAAGACATGCCAAACGCAATCGAGACTGTTATGCCGACACGCCGGCCGGACGCCTGGCTGCCCTGGTTGCCAATGCTCTTCGGACTCGCCGTGCTGTTCGTGCCCACCTTCATCCGACTCGCCACGGGGACGTGGCAAGCGGAGGCACACTCGCATGGTCCCATCGTGCTGCTGATCGTCTTGTGGCTGTTCTGGGAAAAGCGGCATGCGTTTCTGGATGATCGCGGTCCCGGTGCGGTAGCGAGTGGCGGTGCATTGCTGGTCATCGGACTCCTGGTCTATGTGGTGGGCCGTTCGCAGAATATCGTGCTGTTCGAGGTGGGCGCCCAGATTCCCGTGCTGGCGGGTACGCTGCTGCTCATGCTGGGCTGGCGCGCCGCGCGCCAATTCTGGTTTGCGCTCCTGTTCATGTTGTTCCTGGTGCCGCTGCCCGAATTCGTGATCTACGGGGTCACCGGTGCGCTGAAAGCGCTCGTATCGGAAACCGCCGAAATCCTCCTCTATGCGCTCGGCTACCCGATCGCGCGCAGCGGGGTGGTGATCATGATCGGGCCCTACCAGTTGCTGGTGGCGGAAGCTTGCTCCGGCCTGAACTCGCTCTACACCTTGAGCGCGCTTGGACTTCTCTACCTGCACCTTACCGGGTCCGGCAACCGGATGCGCGCCGGGATCCTGCTCGCAGGTATCGTTCCGATCGCTTTTCTGGCCAACGTGGCACGCGTCGCGATTCTGGCGCTGGTGACGTATCACTTCGGCGAAGAAGCCGGCCAGGGGTTCGTCCACGAGCTTGCGGGCATAGTCCTGTTCGTGATCGCGCTCATGCTGTTCTTCGCCATTGATGGCGTGCTGCGGATGCTGCCGTTCGGCCGGGCACCCAAGAGGGCCGCGTTATGACCGTGTCCGCTTTTGTGCGCGGGTTGCTGGGTGGCTTACTGATGCTGGCCGCAGGGGGGCTCTCCCTGCTCCTTACGCCGAACCGCGAGGGACGCCTGCCGGCGCCTGACATTGAGGCAATGATTCCGCGGGCCTTCGGCGAATGGGTTGTTGACCCCACCCTGATTCCGGTCTTGCCCGTGCCCGATGTAGAAGCGGCGCTGGAAACGTACTACGATCAGGTCATCAGCCGGACATACATCAATTCTCGCGCTGAGCAAATCATGCTCACCATCGCTTACGGCGGCGATCAGAGCCACGCACTGAAGGCGCACCGGCAGGAATATTGTTATGCCGCACAAGGCTTCCAAATCCAGCAGCTATCTCGCGGCACCCTCGAAGTGGGCGCCGCCATCATCCCGGTGGTGCGGATGCTTGCCGTGCAAGGGAGCCGGTCGGAGCCCGTTACGTACTGGTTGACGATGGGCGACAAGGTCGTGCTTGGTCGTGCGGAGCGGCTGATGGTGCAGCTCAAGTACGGGCTCTCGAGACGGGTTGCGGACGGCATGCTGGTGCGCGTTTCCAGTCTTTCGAACGAGGCCCAGGGCTCGTTCCGTATCCACCAGGAATTTGTCTCTACGCTTCTAGGGGCGATGAAGGTTGGCGATGTGTCGCGGCTGCTAGGCGCGCCCCGATTCTGAAGCGTGGAGCTGACCGTCCGGTAATGGTTGGAAGACCCCTGAAATCGGAATGGCGATGCGTTATTACGCAGCCTGGGCCGCTCTGCGGTGAGATTCATTTCGGTTCTTCGAGGAACATCTGCACTTCGCGGAATAGTTGCAGGCGGTTCTTTTCCATGATGACCGTGTGCGTGCCTTCGCCGATCTCGACGTAACGCTTGGCCGGTGCGTTTTTCAGCAACGGGAACAGCGCCTGCGCCATGTAGCTTGGTGTGTCCTGGTCCCACTCCGCCTTGATCAGCAGCGTTGGCACGCGAATGTTGGCGGGATCGTAATACGGCTTGCCGGCCATCCAGTAGCTGCGCAGATCCTGGATGATGCCGTTGGGCGCGCGCAGTTGCCCGGATTCTTTGCTCTTCGGGTCGGTGGCCCAGGTTGCGTCTGCCCACGCCTCGAACCATCCCGGCGGAATGAGGTCGGCCTGTTTGTCTTCCGGCACCCCGGCTAGCCAGCGTTTCTTCGCTGCCTCCTTCGCGACGCTGCGATATGCGCCCAGCGGCCCATCGCCGCCACTGGCGGCTGGCGTGGTGCGCAGCCACAGTGGCGCATACAGCACCAACTTGTTGACCTTGTCGTTGTTCTGCGCGGTGTAAGTCGCCATCGTGGTCGTCCCCCATGACCAGCCGAGCAGGTTGAGTTTCGACACGCCACGGCGCTTGAGGATGAAATCCACCGCGGCGCCGACGTCGCGTACGGCGACATCGGTGGTGACGATCGGCGCGTTGTCCTTCGCCGGCTGGTCCATTTCCGCCGGCCGCGTCGAGTGGCCGTAACCGCGCAGGTCTACCAGATACACGTCCCAGCCATGCGCGGCGATGTAATCCATCCAGGACATCCCGTCGAGCTGCAGGTCGAACGCGGTGGCGGAGGGATAAGTCGCGCCGTGCACGTACAGCAAAATCCTGTCGGCGGATACCGCGGCTTCCTGCGGGCGCTTGTTGCGCATGTAGAGCTGGACGCCAGGCGTGTCCGAGGGAATATGGACGTGTTCGGTCACCAGCGCGCGCATCCTGGTCTTGATTTCGTCTGCTTGCGCGGCTGCGTCGTGGGCCATTGGGACTGTGATTGAGATGGCGGCTGCCGCCAGGATCATTCGGGTAAAGGACTTCAACTGGATCTCCTCGAACACGCCGTGCCGGCGCCGGTAGCCACTGTAGCGAAAGCGATTGCGCGCGTCACCTTACTGCAACAGACAAAAACCTATCGCCGCCAAGACGCCAAGAGCGCCAAGGAAAAG
>JANOGH010000588.1:0-1885 GCA_031414075.1 Betaproteobacteria bacterium
ATGCAAGTGCCGGGGTAAGGCTCGCCACCCCCAAACAGTGGCTCGATGATTTGCGGTAAAACACTCACAAGATGCTGTCCGTTTGCCTTTTATCGAACAGGTTTTCGTCCGTGTCCTGGAAGGGTACTCCGACGTGCTACGCACGTAGGGTATCCGCGGTGAGCGTGTTTTTGGTGACAGCCTGAGATGACGCTCGCGCTGGCGCGAAAATGGCGCCCGAGAACTTTCGCCGAGCTGGTCGGCCAGGAGCACGTGGTGCGCGCGATCAGCAATGCGCTTGCGCAGAATCGGCTGCATCATGCCTATCTGCTGACCGGCACGCGCGGCGTCGGCAAGACCACGCTCGCGAGAATCATCGCCAAAGCGATCAACTGCGAAACCGGCGTGACCGCCACGCCGTGCGGAAAGTGCACGGCGTGTGTCGAGATCGACGCGGGTCGTTTCGTGGACCTGATCGAACTCGATGCCGCGTCCAATACCCAGGTCGACAATATGCGTGAATTGCTGGAGAACGCGTTGTACGCGCCAGCCAGCGGGCGCTTCAAGGTGTACATCATCGACGAAGTGCACATGCTGTCGCGCTCTGCCTTCAACGCGATGCTGAAAACCCTGGAAGAGCCACCGGCGCACGTCAAATTCATCCTTGCAACCACCGATCCGCAGAAAATCCCGGTGACCGTCCTGTCGCGCTGCCTGCAGTTCAATCTGAAGCAGATCCCCCTGGCGCAGATTCGCGGTCAGCTCGGAAACGTGCTCGGCAGGGAAAATGTGACATTCGAAGTTCCGGCGTTGAATCTGCTGGCGCGTGCAGCGGAAGGCAGCATGCGCGATGCGTTGTCGCTGCTAGACCAGGCGATTGCGCATGGCGCGGGAAAAGTCGAAGAGGTCTCGGTGCGGGAGATGCTGGGGGCGGTGGATCGGGGGTACCTGTTCTCGATACTCAATGCGCTGACCCGCGGCGACGGACCGGCGCTGCTCGCTGAAGCCGATCGCATGGCGGCGCGCAGTCTGTCGTTGGAGACCGCGTTGCAGGAACTCGCGACGCTGCTGCACCGGATTGCGTTGGCACAGATCGTTCCCGATGCACTTGCCCACGATGAGCCCGAGCGCGAAACCCTCGTTGCGCTCAGCCGCGCATTCAGTGCGGAGGATGTGCAATTGCTCTATCAGATCGCCCTCCACGGGCGGCGCGATCTCGGCCTCGCGCCGGACGAATTCGCCGGTTTCACCATGACCTTGATGCGCATGCTGGCGTTTGTGCCAGTCGAGCCCGATGGGAAGATTGCCGCGAATCCGTCGCCCAGCCGCCCTGCAGCCTATGCCGCGGTCACGCTAGCCGTCGACCAACCACGAGCCAGGGAGAAATCAAATCAACCGGTTGCGGACGCTCTACCCATCGAGGCGGAACTGTCGGACTGGAGCAATCTCGTCGGGCGCATCAAGGTCGGGGGCATGGCGCGCATGCTGGGCGACAATTGTGAATTCCAGGCGCTGCAAGGCGATAATGTCAACCTGGTCGTGCCCGAGGCGCATAAGCACCTGCTTGAAAAGGCCTACACGGACAAGCTGCAGGCCGCGCTCGGGGATTACTTCGGGCGCAAGTTGCGGCTGCGGATTGCGACCGGCGGCAGCGGCAAGACCCCCGCGGAAATCGAAAACCAGGAGCGGAAGGCGAATCTCGCCAAGGCCATCGAAGCTATCGACGCAGATCCGTTCGTGCGCGAGCTGGTCGAGAATTTCGATGCCCGGGTCAAGGATACCTCGATCAAACCGGTTCAGTAAGGAAACGACATATGATGAAGGGTCAACTCGCGGGTCTCATGAAACAGGCCCAGCAGATGCAGGAAAACCTGAAGAAGGCGCAGGAAGAAATCGCCGCGATGGA
>JANOGH010000589.1:0-2343 GCA_031414075.1 Betaproteobacteria bacterium
GGCGCTGCGAGTCATTGAAGTAGGCCGGCACCGTGATCACCGCCTCGGTGACTTCCTCGCCCAGGTAGTCTTCGGCGGTCTTCTTCATCTTGATCAGCACCTGCGCCGAGACTTCAGGCGGCGCGATCTTCTTGCCGCGCACCTCGATCCAGGCGTCCGCATTGCTGTTCTGCACGATCTTGTAGGCCATCAGGTCGATGTCCTTCTGCACCTCTTTCTCGGTGAAGCGGCGCCCAATCAGCCGTTTTACCGCAGACAGGGTGTTCTTCGGATTGGTGATCGCCTGGCGCTTAGCCGGGGCGCCGACCAGGATTTCACCATCGTCCATGTAGGAGACGATCGAAGGCGTCGTGCGCGCACCTTCGGCGTTCTCGATGACCTTGGGTTGGCCGTTTTCCATGACCGCCACACAGGAGTTCGTGGTGCCGAGGTCAATGCCGATGATTTTTGCCATGATGGTTCCTTTGCTCGAAAGTAAAAATGCCTTTGCCTTCGAAGGTTTGGGCTCTGGGTCGGAAAATCAAGCGGAAGCCTTTGGTTTTGCGATGCTGACCAGCGCCGGACGCAGTATCCGGTCATGCAGGCTGTAGCCTTTCTGCAGCACGCCGACCACCGAATTGGGCTCCGCATCGGACTCGACCAGCGTGATGCTCTGGTGTTTGTAGGGATCGAATTTTTCGCCCAAGGGATTGATTTCTCGAACCGAAATCTTCTCCAATGCCGCCGTGAGCTGTTTCAGCGTGAGTTCGACGCCGCTTCTCAGAGAGGCCGGTGTCGCGTTCTGGCTGGCCAGCGCCGCTTCGAGGCTGTCGCGCACGGGGATCAACTCGGCGGAGAAATTTTCCAGGGCGTACTTGTAGGCGCTGGCCAGGTCGCTCTGTGCCCGTTTGCGAATGTTGTCCGCATCTGCCTTGGCCCGCAGCCACGCGTCGCGATGCTCCTGGACGGCAGCCTCGGCTTTTTCGAGCAGTCCTGCCAGGGCCGACGCTTCCACCGGGGCCGGATCGTTGGCGGCCGCATTGGCCGGCGCGTGGCCGGGGGCGGATTGCACTTCCGGCGCCGAGACTGTTTTATTCTGCTCCTGCATTCAATTCCTCCTGGGACAAAATCGAAGATGATCTGGGGGCGTGCCCGCCGGTTTCAACCCCGATCAGGCGAAAACCGGATGCTCGTGGTCAGTTTTTTGCACCGAGGGCCAGAGCCCGCTCGCGCCCCGCAGCGCCGGCGAGCAGCGCGGCGCCGGCTTCCCAGTCCGTCGTTGCCCAGCCTTGCAGGTTCTCGGCGGCGATGCGCGCGAGCGCCTGGATCCATTCGTGACGTTCATTGAGGCACGGGATGTAATGGAATTCCCCGCCACCGGCCTTGAGGTACGCGGCCCTGTTCTCGATGCCGATCTCCTCCAGCGTTTCCAGGCAATCCGCAACGAAGCCCGGGCAGATGACATCCAGCCTGCCGGTCCTGCGCTTGCCGAGTTCCTTCACCGTCTGCAAGGTATAGGGCTTCAGCCATTGCGTTCGTCCGAAGCGGGACTGAAACGCGACCTGGTAGCGTTCCGGGGCAAGACCGAGTTCTTCGCCCAGCAGCCGCGCCGTTTTGTGACATTCGCAGTGATAAGGGTCGCCGCGGTCGAGCGCGAAGCGCGGTATGCCGTGAAAGCTCATCAGCAAGTGGTCCGGACGCCCGTTGGTCATCCAGTAGTCGTTGACGCTCTTCGCTAGCGCCGCAATGTACGCAGAGTGGTCGTGGTAATGCTTGACCAGCCGCAACGCGGGCGCATTGCGCATTTGCTTCATCGTGTCGAACACGGCGTCGAAGGCGCTGGCCGTGGTGCTGGCCGCGTATTGCGGATAGAGCGGCAATGCCAGAATGCGCTCGCAGCCCTGTTCGCGCAGGCGGAGCAGCACCTTTTCGATCGAAGGCTGGCCGTAGCGCATGGCCCATGCCACGACGTGTGGTGTCTTGATCCGTTCCCCCAGGTAGCCTTTGAGCAGGCTCGCCTGCTTCGCGGTATGCACCGCCAGGGGCGAGCCGTCCTTGGTCCAGATCAGCGCGTACTTCGCCGCCGATTTTGCGGGGCGCGTGCGCAGAATGAAACCGTTCAGGATCAGCCACCAAAGCGGGCGCGAGATTTCCACCACCCGCGGATCTGACAGGAATTGTTGCAGATAAGGCCGTACCGCACTTGCGGTGGGCGCCTCCGGCGTGCCGAGGTTGATCAGCAGAATGCCGGTTTTGGCAATCGCGCCGTGCTGGTGTTGCGGTTCGGGGAGGTAGGGCATGGGAGCTCAGGGGGGAGGGATGAGCCACCAGACACGAGGCGCGAGGCTCTAGGCACGAGGCACT
>JANOGH010000590.1:0-11751 GCA_031414075.1 Betaproteobacteria bacterium
TCGACATGGACGAGCGCGTGCGCATGGCGGCCGATCTCGGCAAGGAATCCAAGGCCATGATCCTGCGCAACCACGGGCTCCTCACGTTGGGCGATTCAGTCAGCGAGGCCTTCGAGTTGATGTACTACCTGGATACCGCCTGCCAGATCCAGATCGATGCGCTGGCCGGCGGCCGGGTCGAGGTCGGCCTGATCGACGAGCAGACCGCGCAGAAAGCCTTCGAGCAGTTCAAAGGGCCGGGCGGTGCCGAAGTGAACAAGGGCTGGCAGGCGCTGCTGCGCATGCTCGACCGCAAGGGGATTGAGTATAAAAGCTAGGCGCGAGGCGCTAGGGACGAGGCGCGAGGTTGAGTAAAGCCTTTAAGACGCTCAAGACCTAGCGCCCAGAGTCTCGCGCCTAGTGCCTCACCCCTCATGAAATCCGACTTTTCCCTATCCGGGCTCGCACCGGAAATCCTCTGGACCATCGTTGTCATCTCGGTGGTCATTCTCGCCAACGTTGCCATTTCCGCGATTTTGCGCGGTCGCAGCTGGCTGTCCCGCGAAACCAAGCTGCGCGGGTCGGTGTTCTGGCGCAATTTCTCTTTTCTGATCGCCTTCATCGCGCTTGTTTTCATCTGGCGCTCGGAATTGCGCGCCGCGGCACTGTCGCTGGCTGCGTTGAGCGTCGCCTTGGTGCTAGCCGGCAAGGAGTTGTTTACGTCGGTGCTCGGCTACATTCATCGCACCACGTCCCGCAGTTTCACTTTCGGCGATGTCATCGAGATCAACAACATCAAGGGCGAAGTCATCGACCAGACGCTGTTGTCCACGACCGTGCTGGAAATGAGCGAGGAACATCTGTTTACCGGCCGAGTGGTGCAGTTCCCGAACAGCTTCTACGTCACCCACGCGATGAAGAATTATTCCCGTCTCGGGGACTACCAGCTCGG
Organism: Betaproteobacteria bacterium; assembly: GCA_031414075.1. Taxonomy (GTDB): domain Bacteria; phylum Pseudomonadota; class Gammaproteobacteria; order Burkholderiales; family JACQAP01; genus JACQAP01. The sequence goes on from JANOGH010000590.1 coordinate 932, forward strand.
GATGGTCAGCATTCCGGTTACGAACAGCAGCGATCTCGAAGCGGCACGGCGCATCCTCACCGAGGTCGCGAACGCGGTGTGTTCCGAATTCGTCGCGCCCGCACATGCCGCGCTGCGTGAACTGGAGGGCGAGCAGTTCATCGTCATGCCTTCCGCTGAACCGCGGGTCAGCATCAGGCTGGGCGAGGGGGACAAGACGACCTTGTTGCTGCGCTTTCCGTGCCCGGCGAGCCAGCGCACCCGCACCGAGCAGGAACTGTTGTTGCGATATCTTGCCGGGATGCGGGACGAGGGACAGAGGACAGAAGACGGAGGAGAGAAGACTGAGTAGAAACCTGCGAACATAAACCGATTCCTGCGTTTGCCTTGCAAGGCGCTTTTCACTCCGTCCTCAGTCTTCTGTCCTCAGTCCTCTAACCTGCGATCGTCACCCCTCCGTCGGCGACGATGGTCTGACCGGTAATGAAGGCCGCCGCGCGCGAAGCCAGGAACACGGCAACCCCGCCGATGTCATCCGGCGCGCCGATGCGACGCAACGGCGTCTGCGATTCGTAACGCTGCAGGATTTCGGGGTTCTCCCACAATGCGCGCGCGAAGTCGGTCTTCACCAGTCCGGGGGCAATGCAGTTGACGCGTATATTGGCGGGACCCCATTCCATCGCCAGATTGCGCGCGAGCTGCATGTCGGCGGCCTTGGAAATCGCGTAGGCGCCGAGCGCCGTGCTGCCCTTCAGGCCGCCGATCGAGGACACGATGATCACCGCGCCATCCTTCCGCTGCGCCATTTCCGGCAGCACGAGATTCGCCAGCCAGTGGTTGGAGACGATGTTGTTCTGCAGGATCTTGTTGAAGGCGTCGTCCGGCAACTGAGCCATCGGGCCGTAGAAAGGGTTGGACGCGGCATTGCAGACCAGCACGTCGATTCTTCCCCATTGTTTGCGGGTCTGATTCACAAGATTCTCGAGCTGCGACTTGTCGCCGATATTCGCCGCAATCGCGACCGCATCGCCGCCTCCGTCGAGGATCGATTTCGCCACTTGCTCGCAGGCCCCGAGCTTGCGGCTGGAGACGACGACTTTGGCGCCCGCCGCTGCCAGATGCTCGGCGATCGAGCGCCCGATGCCGCGGCTCGAGCCGGTGACAATCGCAATTTTTCCGTCGAGTCTGAATGGATTCATTTGATCCTTCGCGCTGGCTGATGCGCTCCGCGCACGCCGTAGGATGCTTGAATAGCAGTAGAAGCTAGTGTAGTGCTTCTGAATTACCGGAACATTCCCTCCCTTGCGTGCGGGGGAGGGCTAGGGCGGGGGCGAATTGCGCACGTGCACGCTAAACTTGCCCCCATCCCCGCCTTCCCCCGCAAGCGAGGGAAGGAGTTTTTCGGCTACAGAGACACATAAGTTCCGAACAGGATGAAGCACTACACTAGGATATGGTGAAGCCACAAGCGGAGTAAAGTGTTTACTCCATCACTTTGAAGTGCCTGCTGCAAAGAGGCCGCGCCCACAGACTGCGGGCGCCTGTCACAACAACCGGGTTTCCGTGCGCGCGTCGAGGGGCGCCGGCGGGGGCCGATGCGAGCGCATGGAATGTATCTGCGGCCGACTGATTTGTCCGAAGCGTTGGGCGCCCTGGCGGGAGGCGGGATGACGGTGCTCGCCGGCGGCACCGATTTCTATCCAGCGCGGGTCGGGCGTACCGTTTCCGAACCTGTCCTCGACATTTCCGCCCTCGCGGCCTTGCGCGGCGTGAGCGAAGAAGCCTCCCACATCCGCATCGGCGCGCTCACGACCTGGAGCGAACTCATCGCCCATCGCCTGCCGGCGTATTGCGACGGACTCAAACTCGCTGCGCGCGAGGTGGGCGGCGCACAGATCCAGAACGCGGGAACGGTGGCCGGCAATATCTGCAATGCGTCACCGGCGGCGGATGGAATTCCGCCGTTGCTCGCGCTCGACGCGCAAGTGGAACTGGCTTCGGCGCACGGCAGCCGGCGGGTTGCGCTGGCGGACTTCGTCATGGGCAATCGCCGCACCGCGTGTGGTCCCGGAGAACTGGTGACGGCCCTGCTGGTGCCGAAATGGGGGCCGGCCGCGCGTGCCACCTTCCTCAAGCTCGGCGGCCGGCGCTACCTGGTGATTTCCATCGTCATGGTGGCGGCCACCCTGGAAGTGGGCGCGGAAGGCAAATTGACCCGTGCCGCGCTCGCGGTGGGCGCCTGTTCCGAAGTTGCGCAACGACTGCCGGCGCTGGAAGCGCGACTGCTCGGCCAGCCATTGTCCGCCGGGCTCGCCGCTGTCGCCCGGCCCGAGGACCTGGCATCGCTAGCGCCGATCGCCGATGTGCGCGGCACCGACGCTTACCGGCGCGACGCGGCCCTCACCCTGGTGCGCCGCGCATTGACAGCGCTTGGCGATGAATAAGCCGCGCGACCATCAGGGCTTGTCGCCAGCCAGGGGCGAACAGCGCGGCGGGGGCTGGAGCGTTGCCTTTACCGTGAATGGTGCATCCTGCCGCCTCGCGGTCGATCCGGCCGCGCGGCTTAGCGACGTGCTGCGCGAGCAACTCGGCCTCACCGGTACCAAAGTCGGTTGCGAGGCCGGGGATTGCGGCGCCTGTACTGTGCTCATCGACGGCAATCAGGTGTGCGCCTGCCTGACCTCGGCTGCGCAGGTCGACGGGCGCGCAGTCGTTTCGGTCGAAGGCCTGGCGCAGGGCGGGTTACCCAGCGCGTTGCAGCGAGCGTTTCACGGTCACGGCGCAGCGCAATGCGGGATCTGCACCCCAGGAATGCTGGTGGCGGCAACCGATCTGCTGCGACGAAACCCCGGCCCGGACGAACAGGCCGTGCTGGATGCGCTTGCCGGCGTGCTGTGCCGCTGCACCGGTTACCGCAAGATTGTCGAAGCCGTGCTCGCGGTTGCGCACGGTGATCTCGACGCACCCGTGGCGCCGGCGGGCAAGGCGGTGGGCGCGCGCGTGGCCAAGCTCGACGGCCTCGCCAGAGTGCTGGGTACCGAGCAGTTCGGCGCCGACCGCTATCCCGCGGACTGCCTGTGGCTGCGCGTGATCCGCTCGCCGCACGAACGCGCGCGCTTTCGCATCGGTGATCTCGCGGCATTGCGGCGCCAGTATCCCGGCATCGCCGGCATTTTCACGGCTGCGGATGTGCCGCAGAATAATTTTGGAATCTTCCCCCAGGTGAAGGACCAGCCGGTGCTGGCCGACGGCGAGGTACGCTTTCGCGGCGAGGCGGTGCTGGCGTTGGTGGGGGACCGGCGCGAAGTGATGGCGCTGCCGGAATCCGCGATCCCGATCGAGTGGCATCCGCAAACGCCGGTCACGGACATGGACCATGCCCTCGCGCTGAGCGAGGCGCCGCTGCATGCGTTTGCCGCCGACAATGTGCTGATCCGCGGCCGGGTGGTCAAGGGCGATGTCGAGCGCGCGTCCGACGGCGCGGCTTTTGTCGCAGAGGGAAGCTTCACCACCAGTTATGTCGAACACGCCTACATCGAGCCGGAAGCAGGCTATGCCGAGCGGGTGACCGGTGAAAACGGCGAGGATCGCATCCGCTTGTTCGCCTGCACGCAGACGCCTTACATGGATCGCGACGAGGTCGCGCGCGTGCTCGGATTGCAGCCGCAGCAGGTTCACGTCGTCCCCTCGGCGATCGGCGGTGGCTTCGGCGGCAAACTCGACATCGCCCTGCAGCCGTTGCTCGCCGTGGCCGCATGGCATCTGCGCCGTCCGGTACGCGCCGTGTACACCCGACCCGAGTCGATGGTGTCCACGACCAAGCGCCATCCGGCGCGCATGCGCGGGCGCTTCGCCTGCGACACCGAGGGGCGCCTGACCGCCGCGGATTTTTCCGGAGACTTCAATACCGGCGCCTACGCGTCGTGGGGCAACACCGTGGCCAATCGCGTGCCGATCCACGCCTCGGGGCCGTACTTCGTTCCCAACGTGCGCGCGCTCACCCGCGCCGTGTACACCAATGGACCGATCGCGGGCGCGTTCCGCGGCTTCGGCGTGCCGCAATCGACGCTGGTGCACGAGACGCTGCTCGACGAGCTGGCCGAGAAGATCGGCATGGACAAACTCGAATTCAGGCTGGTGAACGCGATCCGCGCCGGTCAGCCGACCGCGACCGGGCAGCGGCTCGCCGCGAGCTGCGGGCTGGCGCAATGCCTGGAGCGCCTGCGACCGGCCTGGCGTGCCGGGCTCGAAGCGGCCGACGCGTTCAATGCGCAGCGCAGGCGCGAGGGCGGCGTGAGCAGCGCGCGCCGCCGCGGCGTCGGTATCGCCTGCATGTGGTACGGGATCGGCAATACCGGGATCGCCAATCCCTCGACGATGCGCGTGGGACTGCGCCGCAACGGCCGGCTGTTGCTCTACAACGGCGCGGTCGATATCGGGCAGGGTTCCAGCACCATTCTGCCGCAGATCTGCGCCGATGCGCTCGGGCTCGCGGTGGCGTTGATCGACCAGGTGATGGGCGATACCGATCTGACTGCCGATGCCGGCAAGACCTCGGCGTCGCGGCAGACGTTCGTATCGGGCAATGCCGCGCGCTTCGCCGGCGACGATCTGCGGCGCAAGTTGCTGGCCCTGCTCGGCGCGCCTGCGCAGGCGCGGATCGAGATCGAGGGCGCGCAGTTGATCGCGCGTTTCGACGATCAGGAAAGGCGGCTCGATCTCGCCACCGCGGCCGCCGACGCCAACGGTGACATCGCCGTCGGCGAGGGCTACTTCGATCCGCCCACCACGCCGCTCGATGCGGACGGTCAAGGCGCGCCTTATGCCAGTTACGGCTTCGCGGCGCAGATCGCCGAAGTGGAGGTGGATCTCGACCTGGGAACCGTCAAGGTGTTGCACGTGCACGCGGCGCACGATGTCGGCCGCGCGATCAATCCCACCCAGGTGGAAGGCCAGATCCACGGCGGCATCGCGCAGGGACTGGGCATGGCGCTGATGGAGGAATACGTCAGCGGCCGGACCGACAACCTGCACGACTATCTGATCCCGACTGTGGGCGACGTGCCGGCCATCACCACGTATCTGGTGGAAGACACGGAGCCGCTGGGCCCGTACGGCGCGAAGGGCGTGGGCGAGCCGGCACTGATCCCCACCGCGCCTGCGATCGTGAATGCGATTCGCCATGCCACCGGCGTGCGCGTGACATACCTGCCGGTCACGCCGGACCGGCTGAGGAAAGCCATTCTCGAGGGCAGCCGATGACCGATCCCGTCAAAGTGCTGGACCACGCGGTACCCAATCGCCGGTTGTCCGAAAACAAGATCGAATGCAATGCCTGCCCGGTGTTGTGTCAGATCAGTGAAGGCCGCACCGGTGCCTGCGACCGCTGGGGCAATTTCGGCGGCGTGCTCACGCGGGTGGACCCGGTGGTGCTGTTCCGCAAGGTCAATCAGGCTGCGGGCGCGGTGACCGGATTCCTCGGCGATCAGGAGTGGGGCGGCAACATGGCCCCTGATGCCCCGGTCTTCGTATCCGGCGTCGGCTCGGGCACCACGTATCCCGATTATAAACCGGCGCCGTTCATCGTCTCCTCCCGGCACGACGACGTGGACATGGTTACCGTCGTGACCGAGGGCATTTTCAGCTATTGCAGCTTCAAGGTGAAAATCGATACCGACCGCTGGCTCGGGCCGGAGCGCGCGACGGTACGCTACGGCGGCGAGGCGGTCGGGCATGTGACAACAGCGGAATACGGTTCGCAAATGCTCTCGCTCGGCGGGGTGCATCACCTCACCGGCGGCAGCAAGAAGGAAGGGCGCATCACCTGCGAGATGATGATGGACCTGGGCAACCGGAAGCCGGTGGAACTGGCCATCGAGCGCGGCTCCACGCTGGTGATCCAGGCCGGACGCGCGCCGCTGGTGAACGGCATCGAGGAGCACCGCATGCGCGTGGGCTGCGGCTCAGCGACCATCGGCATGTTCGCCAAGCAGTGGTTCGGTCACGCCGACGAAGTGGTGGTGGTGGATGATCACATCACCGGCGTGCTCACCGAGCACCAGGCCGGCCGCTGCCTGGACATGCCGCCCTCCGGCATTCGCATCCGCGGCCGCAAGTCCACACCGGGGCGCTATTTCCAGGTCGCCAATCCCGGCACCGGATGGGGCGGCACCGACATCACCGATCCGTTGTCGATCATCACAGGAGTCGATCCGAAAGTCGCGCGGCCGGGAGAGCGCGTGCTGATGGTTTCCACCACCGGTGAGGACTTCGCGTTCTTCGTGCTCGACAAAAAACTGCGAATGGTGCCGACGGAACTGCCGCTTTCACTGCGCAAGACGGTAGAACGCATCGGCGAAAACTGCGAGCCGGCGCTCGCCACCGTGTTGTTCATGGCCGGCGCCGGTGGCAGCCTGCGCGCGGGCGTGACCGAGAATCCGGTGCGGCTTACGCGCTCGATAAGAGACCTGCTGGTCAACGTGACCTGCGGCGGCGCGCCGGCGTACGTCTGGCCCGGCGGCGGCATTACGATCATGGTGGATGTGCTGCGCATGCCGGACAACTCCTTCGGTTCGGTGCCGACGCCGGCGATCGTCGCGCCCATCGAGTTCACCATGCGGCTCAAGGATTACGAGGCGCTCGGTGGTCACATGGACCGGGTGCGCGGCATCGAGGATGTGCTCGCGAACGAGCGCGTGCGAATGGTGCAGTGGGACGGGTTGAATCCGTGGCCGTTTGGCAAGAACAGTGACGGGTGACAAGTGACGAGTGACGGGTGACAGGTGACGGGGGACAGGTAACGGGTGACGAGTGACGAGCGAAGGCGTGAAGGGATCGGGCCATGGATGATGCGCAATGAGTAATGAGCAACGTGGAGTGGGAAGTCGGGAAGGGGTAAAGAGTCTTGCCCATTGCCCATCGCCTGTCGCTCCTTACGCTTCACCCATTACTCGTCACCCGTCACTCGTCACGCGGAACGCGGCGCCGCCGGTGCACACGGGCGGAGCGCTGCGCGCGCGGTTCGCGGACGGCCGTTGGCACTTCCAGCACGGACCGATCGATCTGGTGATCGGTGCCGATGGCGATGTCGCTGCCGTGGCGGCGGCAACCGAGCGTGCCTGGCTGCGGTTTCAGACGGTGCTCGCCGAACTCGTTGCGGAACTGAAGTGGCTGCGCCTGCCGGTGCAGGAGGCCGCAGGGGTCAGCGGAGTCGTAGCCGGCCGGATGTTCAGTGCGACGTGGCCGCATCGCGCGAAATTCATCACGCCGATGGCGGCGGTGGCGGGGGCCGTGGCCGACGAACTGATCGAATATTTTCGCGCCGATGCGCGGATCGTTCGCGCGCATGTGAACAATGGCGGCGACATCGCACTGCATCTGGCTGCGGGCACATGCTACCGGATCGGGCTGGTTGCGGATCTGGCGCGGATCAAGCGGCGCGAGCAAGTGGACCTCGATGGGGATCTGGAAGTTGGCGCGGCGCTGCCGGTGCGTGGCATTGCCACCAGCGGGTGGCGCGGGCGCAGTTTCAGCCTGGGCATTGCCGACAGCGTGACAGTGCTGGCGGCCAATGCGGCCGGCGCCGATGCTGCTGCCACCCTGATCGCGAATGCCGTGAATGTGGATCATCCTGCGATCGAGCGCAGGCCGGCCAGCGATCTGAAGGACGATACCGATCTGGGCGACCGGTTGGTGACCGTGGCGGTCGGCCGGCTGCCGCAGGAGATCGTGGCATCTGCGCTGGCGCGCGGAGAGGAAGCGGCGCGTGCCATGATGGCGGGCAACCTGGCGTGGGGCGCCGTGCTCTGTCTGCAGGGTACGGTGCGCATCGTGCGCGGCGACGCATTGCAATAACCCAAGGCCTGTCCGGGAATGATCGAGATCAGGGAAATTGTCACGCAGGTGGAGGACATCTTCCACGAGTTCGGTCCGCCGGCATCGCGGCTGGTGCGGCGCGGCGCGGTGTGCGCGGTGCTCGCCAATCCGTACGCCGCACGCTACGAGCCGGAGATCCTGCCGATGATGGAGGCCCTGAACCCGGTCGGACTGGAAATGGCGCAGCGGCTGCTCGCGGCCATGAAGGTACCCGCCGCTGAAATTGACGGCTACGGCAAGGGCGCGATCGTCGGCGCCGCGGGAGAAGCCGAACATGGCGCGCTGTGGCATGTGCCGGGTGGCTACGCGCTGCGGGAAGTGCTCGGCTGGAAAGGTGACCGGCCCAAGGGCGGCGGCATTTCCAGGGACGGTCCGGCCGGCCAGCCGGGCAATGCGCTCGCCATCGTTCCGGCAACCAAGAAAGTGGCCGGACCAGGGGCGACCCTGGATGTGCCGGTCACGCACATCAACGCCAGTTACGTGCGCACGCACTACGACGCGGTGGAAGTCCGCGTGCCCGGCGCGCCGGCCGCCGATGAGATCGTGTACATATTGGTCATGACGCTGGGCGGTCGCGTGCACGTGCGCATCGGCGGCCTGCAGAAGGACCAGATCAGCAAGTGGGACGGTTTGCGGTAGCGGACCAACAAAGGAATCGTTAGTAGGACTCTCGCTCCCTGCTCCGCGCGCGGAAGACAAGGGAACACTTGAAGCGCAGCAGGGTTGGGCCGCGAGTACTACGCGCATCATGGTTGTAACCCCCTCCTCCGCGTGCGGGGGAGGGCTGGGGTGGGGGCGAACTGGCGGTGGACTCGCGAAGCGACCGTCACGGCTCACCTGTTCCGTATCACCGTGCCTATGGCTGACCGAAAGGAAAATATGAAAGCGAAGATTCGAAAACTTGTCGTCCAGGTGGACGAGACGAGGATCGAGATGGGGCGCACGGTAACGCCGCCGACGCGCCGGGCGGTGGCGATCGCGGTGATCGAGAATCCGTTCGCCGGCCGTTATCAGGAAGACCTGACGCTGCTGACCGAGATCGGCGAGGAACTGGGAGGGCTGCTCGGCGACAAATGCGTCGAGGCGCTGGGCATTGCCCCTGCGAAGGCGGAGAGCTACGGCAAGGCGGCGATCGTGGGCGAGGCGGGAGAACTGGAGCATGCGGCGGCGATCCTGCATCCGAAACTCGGCGCACCGCTGCGGGTCGCCGTGGAGAAGGGCGCGGCGCTGGTGCCTTCGGCGAAGAAAATGGGTACGCTCGGCACTGCGATCGATGTGCCGCTCGGCCACAAGGACGCCGCCTTCGTGCGCTCCCACTTCGACGCCATCGAGGCGCGTGTCAGCGATGCGCCGCGGCCGAACGAAATCGTCGTGGCGGTGGCGGTCACCGACAGCGGCCGGCCGCTGGCGCGCGTGGGCGGATTGCAGAAGAACGAAATCAAGGGCCAGGACGGGCTGCGCTGAGGCGCAGCCCGGATTGTCGAAGGCGCAAGCGGTGATTTATTGAGGTTCGTGTAAATGGCTGACAGAGTTTTCCCTCATCCCAACCCTTCTCCCAAAGGGAGAACGGCCTGTCTTCCCTCTCCCTCCGGGAGAGGGATCGAGGGTGAGGGAAAAACAGCAAAGGGTAGTTGTGCTATCCATCAATACGATTCTCACTAGAAAATAAAAAAAGGAAAACCATGAAACGCAAACTGATCGTCGCTGTTGCGCTGACATTGGCGGCACTGCCGGCAGCGGCACAGAAGCCGATTCTGATCGGCGAGATCAGCAGTTACTCCACGGTGCCGGCGTTCACCGTCCCCTACCGCAACGGCTGGCAGCTCGCGGTCGAGGAGATCAATGCCGCGGGCGGACTGCTGGACGGCAGGAAGATCGAAGTGATTTCGCGCGACGATGCCGGCAAGCCTGACGACGCCACGCGCCACGCCAGCGAACTCTTGGCGAGCCACCATGTCGAGCTTCTCACCGGAACATTTCTGTCGAACGTCGGCCTCGCGGTGAGCGACGTTGCGCTGCGTAACAAGGTGCTGTTCGTCGCCGCCGAGCCGCTCAGCGATGCGCTGGTGTGGGAGAAGGGCAACCGCTACACCTTCCGGTTGCGGCCCAGCACCTACATGCAGTCGGCGATGCTGGTGGAGGAAGCCGCGAAGCTGCCGGCCAAACGCTGGGCGACCATCGCACCGAACTACGAATACGGCCAGTCGGCGGTGGCAAACTTCAAGGAGCAATTGAAGACGAAGCGGCCGGATGTCGAATTCGTGGCGGAACAATGGCCCGCGCTGGGCAAGCTGGAAGCGGGGGCCACGGTGCAAGCGCTGGCGGCGGCAAAGCCGGAGGCGATTTTCAACGTGACCTTCGGCGCCGACCTGACCAAGTTCGTGCGGGAGGGCAACCTGCGCGGCTTGTTCGAGGGCCGCTCGGTGGTGAGCATGCTCACCGGTGAGCCGGAATATCTCGACCCGCTCAAGGACGAAACGCCGAAGGGCTGGATCGTGACCGGCTACCCGTGGGACCAGATCACCACGCCCGCGCACCAGAAATTTGTGCAGGCCTACCGCAAACGCTATGACGAACCCCCGCGCTTGGGATCGGTGGTGGGCTACACCACTTTCATGGCCATCGCCGCAGCGATCCGGAAAGCGAAATCCACCGACACCGAAAAAATGGTCACCGCGTTTCGCGGCCTGAACCTCGAAACCGTTTTCGGGCCGATCACGTTTCGTGCCCTTGATCAACAGTCGACGTTCGGCGCCTTCGTCGGCAGGCTCGACCTGAAGGGTGACCGCGGTGTCATGGTCGACTGGCATTACAAGGAAGGCAGGAACTATCTTCCCCCGGATGCCCTGGTGAAGCAGAGGAGGCCGGCGGAAGCGCAGCGCTGAGGTGCGAGGTACGAGGTGTGAGGTGCGAGGCGTAACGTCCCTTCCCATCTGCGTGCCCAGAATGGATGCATGACATCCGGG
>JANOGH010000591.1:0-4149 GCA_031414075.1 Betaproteobacteria bacterium
CGTCATAGTTAACCGCCGGTATATACGTAATGGCCGGGTTGTAGTACATACCGTTGAACTGCGCGCTGTTGTACGCGGGATCGGCGAAATTGCAGTCGCGCAGAGGGGAACCGGTGTCCTTGCAGGCGGGATCGTTGGCGACGGAGTCGGGCATGTGGTCCCGGTCCATGCTCCCGGAGTCATCCAGCACGAACATCAGATTGGGCTTCACCACCGAACTGGCCGTGGTTGCCATCGGCGCACTGGCGATGTCGGTCAACGCGGCGTTGGCCGTGGGTATGGCAAGACCCATCCCCAGGACAAGTGCCATGTTGGTCAGGATCAAGTTCGTCGGTGAAGTGCGTTTCATGATTGCCCCTTTACATAACAGATCTGAAAACTCAATAAATAAACGCTTGCAGGTAACTGACGGTGAACTTCGGCCCTTCGATCTTCGCGGTGATCCGATAGAACACCAGCGAAGTCCCGGTCAGCGGCGAGCTGCCATACGATCCGCCGCCCTTGGTGCTGCCCACCGACACCGTGGCAACCTTGGCGCAATCCGTTGCATCGATCGATTTGGCGGATTCGTTGCACATGCGGTGGGCGACGTAGTAAATGGTGTTGCCGTTGCTGTCGGCCCCGACCAGCGTGCTGCCAGCCAGCCAATCGAAGGTCTTCGGGTCGAAGGAAGGCTGCCAGTTGGCAAAATACCCGGCCTGGTCTGTTTCCAACTGGCCCGGCGTCTTCGCCATCAACCAGTTGCGGGAAGCCTCGAGGGCGGCGTCCCCGGCGCTTGCGGCAGCGGCTTTGAAGGCCAGGTTGCCCGCAATCAGATTATTGGTATCGACCGAACGCATCATGCCAAGTCCCGCCAGCGTCATGGCCACCAGGACGATCAGCGCGATGAACAACACCACGCCTCGCTGCGCGCTGCGCGTCGCGCGAATCCGGACAGTCTTCGGGCTCAGGGAGGTCATCAGTTGCTCCAGATCATGTTGCGCAAAGGCACCACCGTTTCATAAACGCGGTAGCGGTAGAAACGCCAGTCGGTGCCATCAGCGGGATTCGTCATGGCGAAAGCGCCGCCGGACCACGTGGGAGCGGCGGCGGTCACGGCGGTTTTCTCGAATTTCGCGCTGCGCGCCAGCAGCGCAATGCGAACCGCGCGCACCTGCATCCATTGCACATCGTCGGCGGGCAGTGTGGTATTCCAGGTCTCCACCACGGCGTCGCCATCCATATCCTTGCCGTACAGGGCTTTCAGTTGCACGATGCCGTCGCCGACGTCCGCGTCCGACGTGCCATCGTTGTCCGCGTCCAGCGCGGGAACGTAGGGAATCAGTGTTTTGGTCTGCAGCTTGTCGTTACCGATTTGATACGTCATGACGGTAGGCGAGCGGCCGAGCGTGAACAGCAGCGCGCCAGTGGTGTAATCGACGCCGGAACCGCCGATTTTGTTGTAACTGGCTGTCGGGCTGATGGTGTTACCGTAAGCATCGACGTAGCTATAGGCGGCCGCATTGGGGTGTTGGACGGTATTGATCGACGCCGGGACAAATCCGGTGACCTCGGCCAATGAGCAGTTAAGGCCCGTTTCGCTGGCCACGACGAGGTCGCCCGCCACAATGCCGGCCGCATTTTTCAGGGGAAAATCCGCGCCAGACAGCGCGCCGCTGACGAACGCCAGGCCTTCCACGACATTTGGCGAACTGCCGTATGCCACCGTTATCGTGTCCGGCGCGCCCGCGGCGCCAACGGTGATGACCACCGGGGCCATGAGAAAAGTAAAGTCGGGAGTCGGTCGATTGCTGTTGGAGGCGAGCGTCGTGCAGCCGAGCATGTTGAAGGCCGCCGAGACCATGCCGAAGCCGGCACTGCGTAGCGCGCTTTCCAGCGTAAACATGGCGATGTTGCCGTTGATCTGGGCGTCGCTGGTGCCCGTTGTGGTGCGCTTTCTTTCTTCGGAAGTCGCATACACCTGCATGATGACGACCATGCCGATCAGTCCGATGAGCACCGCCGCCAGAATTTCCGGCAGGCTCATGCCACGCATGAAATGCCGGCTTTGAATTTTATTGTTCAAGCGCTGATCCATGATGGGTCTCAATTGATGTAAGCCGTCATGACGAGCCGATGAACCGTCGCTTCGGTCGGACTTTTCCACCGCAGCGTCACCGTGGTTTGGGTGCCGACTGCTGCGCCGAGCGGGCTGGCGCCAACCGTCACAATGGGCGGGTTTGCTACGGCGTCCGGCAGCGCTGCGTTGACCTGTGCGATCCAGTTGGCCAACGCGGGCGCGGTGCCGCCAGGATACGTGTAGGTCGCCAGCGCTGCGCGATCCAACCACATTTCGCCCACCAACTGACTCGCCAGATTGCTGGCCTCCGCGCGATCACGCGAGTCGGTGGCCAGCTTGATGCCGACCGCCTGCATGCTGACCATGGCCAGGATGCCCAGGGAGAAAATCAGGATGCCGATCAGCGCTTCGAGCAGCATTACGCCGGACTGGGCGTTGCGCAATGAGCGTCTTGAAGTTGTTTTCATGAGGACACTCCAGTTAACATTTGCGGGAATCGCCGGCGGTCGCTACTTGCGGATCGCACATCTTGATCTGTCCGCCCACTGCCACGGTTATGTTGAGGCAGCGCATGTTTCCACTTCCGGCACCACACGCGCCGCCGGTCGGGTTGGTGACCTGGATCGTCGCGGCAGCCGGCAGACTGGTCTTGCCCAGGCCGTCGAAGGTGATGGTCGCATCGGTCGTTGCAATCACCGCGTTAGGGGTGCCCTCCGCAGCGCTGCGCGATTGAACCAGTGCCGTTTCCAATGCAGAAGGCGTTACGATTGTTACGGACCAGCTTGAATCGGGTCCAGCCATGGTGAAGCTGACCGCTTTGTTGCGCTGGACTGCGCTGGCGCGGGCCAATTGCAGGCCGTTGAAGATCGTTTCGGCCGCGTTGCGCACCTGCACGTTCTGCAGCCAGGCGCTGAAACTCGGCACGCCCAGCGCGAGCAGGGTGCCGATCAATACGAAGCCGATCAGCAGCTCGATCAGGGTCATGCCGGCGCAAGAACGCGTACGCATCAGCAGCTCCCGCCTTTTCTGACGATCCAGCACCCTGCGTTGCTGGCCCAGCCCTTCGCGGTGGCCGGGGCAGTGACGACGCTGGCGCGGGCGTTGCTCTGGTCTACCGTGAAGGCCAATCCCGCGGTGTCGGTTCCCGCAATGCCACTGGCTGTGACCGTATAAGTTGTGGCGGTCAGGTTCGAGCAAGCGTAAGCAAAGTGCCTGGCATTCGTCGTAGAGCACGGCATACCTGCGTACGACCGGTTATCCTGGAACCATTGCTCCGACTGCACCCGAATCGCAAGCAGATTCGAAAAAGCCTCGGACAGCTTGCCGCGGACTACGTACTGGTTATAGGAAGGCAGCGCGATCGCGGCGAGAATCCCCACAATCGCTACGGCGATCAACAGTTCAATTAGCGTGAATCCGCCAGGCTTCTTCATACGTTCCTCCGTTTTGGTATTCGAAGACTAGCGACAGGCAAACCGATATGCCACTGTCTTCCGACAAGAGGTCGGTTTGGCAGAACGAACGGCGCGCGAAGCACTGGCCAAGTGGCGCCCATCGCATTATTGTTGGCAGACGAAAATTGTCAGTCCGAACCGTTTTCCGCGGCCTTGTCGAGAAGGCCGCTGGAAGAAGTGTCCGGGGCAGGCACAAAGTGTTTATTTTTGTCGGTCGAGTGATGCAAAGAGAGGCGATGACAAGCGCACCGTTTTTTATTTTCCGCCGGCCGCTGGACCCGGACAGACGCCTCGGCATGGCTCTGCTGGCGTCAGCGCTACTGCATGCGCTCATGCTTTCTTCAGGGTCGAGATTTTCGATCCACGGCAACTTCTTTACCCGGCCTGTGGTTGCGCCGTTGAGCGTGCGCATCGAGAGGTTGCCCGAATCGCCGGACGCAACAGCGATCGTGATCAACGATAAGGACGCTTCGCTTCATCAGAAGCTCAGTGCGCCCAAACCGGTGTCGACGACCGACCCTAAGAATATTGAACCGTCCTTCTCTCAGCCCGGAGTATCGGTCTCCGATATCTTGTATTTGCGACCGATCCCCGCTCGTGTCAGCAGTTCATTACTGGCAACCGGTGAATTTCGGC
>JANOGH010000592.1:0-2128 GCA_031414075.1 Betaproteobacteria bacterium
CACGCCAGACTGGAAAGCCGAAAGCAAACTGAAACCGGGCTCGTCGCGCTACGTCAGCATGGATGCGCTGCCGTGGCGGCCGACCTCTTTTCCCGGAGTCGAGATCAAGGTGCTGCTGGAAGACAAGGACACCGGGTTGATGACCACGATCACACGCATGGCGCCCGGCGCGGTGCTGCCGCTTCATGAGCATGCGGACATCGAGCAGACTTACGTACTCCAAGGACGCCTGGTCGATGACGAGGGTGAAGTCAACGCCGGAGAGTATGTCTGGCGGCCGGCAGGAAGCACCCACGTCGCAACGGCACCCGAGGGTGCTCTGCTGCTGGGAATGTTCCTGCGGCCGAACCGTTTTTTGTAGCTGTGGATCAGAACTGGTAGGACACGCTGACCGTCGCCATTTCCGCGCTGTCCAGCTGTTCGATGTCGACTACATCGTATTCCGCGCGTACTCCCAGGCCGAATATCTTGAACCAGACACCGACGCCGTAGACCGGCGCATTGCCGGTGTAATCGGTGCTGACGCCACCGACGGTCTTCTTCAATTCGTAATTCATCCCGCCCACGCGAGCGAACAGGTCGACGGGACCGAGTCCCAGGCCCGCCAGTACGCCGTAGTCGAAGCCGCTGGCCTGGTATTCCGCCGATACGCCAGATACCGATCCGGTTGGCTTCCCAAGGTCGCGATAACCCACTTCAGCGGCGAATTTCACCAGGGGAATGAAGTCGAAGTAATAGCCGACGAAGGCCTTGCTGGCCGTAGCCGATTGGTCGAACGCCACTCCGCCAGTAGCGGCACTGTCCTGCATGTTCGATTCACCAATCCCGGCGCCGACATAAATTCCGCTGTCGGCGTGGGCCGACATGACGGGGAGGCTGGCGGCGCAGACCAGTGAGGCGAGGAGGATCAGTTTTCGGGGGTTCATGGTGGACTCCTTTCAGGTATGCCGCATGGGCCTGACGATTATAAGCGGATCGCGCGCTCCTTTGCGGCAAAGAGGACATTGAGGACTTCGAAGGCCTTGCCGAAGGTGTCGTTGCCAACGGCATTCACCACGCCGGTCTCGTCACCGTTGGTGACAGTGAATTCCGCCGTCCAGATGCCGACGGTTTTGTTGCCGACAGTGACCGGGTAGAGTGTGAGCTGCGCGACATAGCCCTCGACTGGCAAGGGCGAAGTGAGGATGCAGTAACGGAAGCTGTGTTCGACATCGGACAACTCGAGCAGACGTTCACGAATGGTTCCACCGCCGCCGGCGATGTCGAAGTTGCGCACACAGCCGATCTGGTCGCTGGGCAATCCGCCTTCGATGTGGCTGCGCGAGAACTTCGGGTGCCACTCCGGCAGGTTGTTGAAATCGCGCACCTGGGCCCAGACTTTTTCCATTGGGGCGTCGATCACTGCACTGACGAATATTTTGGTCATGATGCGCTCCTCAGCGGGCCAGCAGTTTGCCGATGGCGGCAAAGCCGCCGACGAATACGTTGTCCCCGATATCATCTGCGGTGACTTGCGGCGGTCCCACAGTCACGTCGAACACCGCCCACCATTCCGCAAACGTGTCGCCGCCCATGGTGATCGGCGTGAAGCGCATGCCCGCCATGTAGTTCGCCACCGGCATCGGTGAAACCAGAATGCTGTAGGTCAGGCTGCGGGTGTCATCGGCGAGAGACAGCAGTTGCTCGCGCAACAGGCCGCCATCGCTTTTTCGGGTGAAGCGGCGCACGCAGCCGACCCGGTCGGCCGGCAGGCCGCCTTCGATGTCGCTGGTGGCGATCGCCGGATGCCATTTCGGCAGCCCGTTGAAGTCACGCACCAGCTTCCACACCTTGTCGGCCGATGCCCGGATGATTGCGCTGCGATACACCTTGATCATTTTTCTCCTCCTTTTATCTACTGACTCAACCCAACGCAGAGGCGCAGAGGACGCGGAGAACGCAGAGGAAACGATGGAAGAAATTAAATGGCAGTGGTTGGCCGCCTCCGATCAAACGCGATCAAAGTGGGGTACCTTTCCAAGTGATATTTCTCTGGCCTTTCTTTTCCTCTGTGTCCTCTGCGTTCTCTGCGCCTCTGTGTTGGGTGTAAGTTTTAGAATTTGATAGCCTTGAACTTGCGGGTCTGTTC
>JANOGH010000593.1:0-19240 GCA_031414075.1 Betaproteobacteria bacterium
CAAGCGATCGGCTCTTGCCGGCACCGGTACATGCCAGGGATCTGTCTGCCTGCCGCACGTGCGGGCGGCCAGCACCTTGGTGTCGTCTATCTCCATGCCGTAGCCCGTTACTCCGCGCGCGTCTCGCAGATGACGCAGCAAAGAACCGTCGCCGCAGCCCAGGTCGAGCACATGCGCATTCGGCTTGATCCATTTGGCGATCGCGACGAAATCCGGGCGTGCGGAGAACGCTGCCGGCGCGCCAGGCATCGTCATGAAGTACTCACGTCCCGGAAGATGTTCTCAAAGTAGGCGCGGATCAGATTGTGATAGCGCGCATCGTCCATCAGGAACGCGTCGTGGCCGTGGGGCGCATCGATTTCCGCGTAGCTCACGTGCAGCCGGTTGTCCAGCAGCGCTTTGACGATCTCTCGCGCGCGCGCCGGCGAGAAGCGCCAGTCGGAAGTGAACGACACGACCAGAAAGCTCGCAGTCGCGGGTTCGAGTGCAGCGGACAGGTTGCCGTCCCGCGCGGCGGCTGGATCGAAATAATCGAGCGCTTTGGTGATGCGCAGGTAAGTGTTGGCGTCGAAGCGCTCCGCAAACTTGTCCGCCTGATAACGCAAATAGGATTCGATCTGGAATTCGACGTCGAAATTGAACTTGAATCCGCCCTCGCGCAGGACGCGGCCGAACTTCTCGGCCATCGCATCGTCGGAAAGATAGGTGATGTGACCGATCATGCGGGCGATGCGCAGCCCGCGCCTGGGCACGACGCCTTGCGAGTAATAGTTGCCACCGTAAAAGTCCGGATCGGTCGTTATCGCCTGGCGCGCCACCTCGTTGAACGCAATGTTCTGCGCCGAAAGTTTCGGCGCGGCGGCAATTGCAATCGAATGGGCCACGCGGGCGGGCTGGCTCACCGCCCATTGCATCGCCTGCATCGCCCCCAGACTGCCTCCCATGACGGCGGCGAAGCGATCGATGCCGAGCTGCGTGGCCAGCCGCGATTGCGCTTCCACCCAGTCTTCGACCGTGACTACCGGAAAATCGGCGCCCCAGGGCCTGCCGGTCGTCGGATGCATGCTGGAGGGTCCGGTGGAGCCATGGCAGCCACCGATGTTGTTGACGCCGATCACGAAGAACCGGTCGGTGTCGACCGGTTTGCCCGGACCGATCAGGTTGTCCCACCAGCCGAGGTTGGCTGGATCGTCGGCATAGACGCCGGCAACGTGGTGCGAAGCGTTGAGCGCGTGGCAGACCAGTACCGCGTTGCTTCGTGCCGCATTGAGGGTGCCATAGGTTTCGTAGGCGAGCTCGTAGGCATCGAGCCGCGCTCCGCTCTTGAGCGCGATCGCGTCTTCGAAACGAGCAAGTTTCGGGCTGACGACGCCGACTGAACCTTCGGGTGGCATGGAGAAATCCGGATTGTCCTTGCGCGGATTATATCGCTCGCGCTACGCACTCAGGCGACGGTGTTAGCCGCCGACAGCCGGCGCAACATCTGCTGAACCGCATCCGCCTTCATGTCGTGGATCAACAGTAGCTCCTCCGATTCCTTGGCGAGCACCTGGGTGTCCTCGTAGGTCATGTAGCGGCGCAGGTAAATTTCACCGGGGGCGGTCAGGTCCGTGCCGGCGCGGTCGGTCAGCCGGAAGGCCACCCTGTAACGGAGTTCGAATTCAAGCACCTTGCCGGCGGAAGACAGAGCGAGAATTTGCTTGTCCTGAACCTCACTCATTATCTTCAGCACCGCCTCCGACTCGTCCCGGCTGTCCACAATCCGGGTCTTGCTGCCGGAGCGGATCGCCCGCGCCAGGTCGATCGCGAAAAGCGAATAGCCAGGCGTCTCGATGAACAGGGTCTTGTAGGGAATCGCTGCCTGGCCACGCAGCTGGAAGCCGCAGGCGGACAGGGTCGTTGCGATCAAGAGAATCGCAAAGGCGAGGCGCGAGGCACGAGGCGCGCCCGACTTCGCTGGATACCGGCCGTCGGCCATAAGGCGCGAGGGGAAACCCTTCAGGGCATTGTTCATCACTTTGCTTGAACTCCAATAGCACTGCTTCGCTTCGCTCTTTGCTCGTCCCTCATCCCTCGTCCCTATACAACAATATTGACCAATCGTCCGGGCACCACGATCACCTTTCTGACTGCCTGGCCGGCGATGTGTTTCTGCGCATTTGGATCTTCCACCGCCAGGTGCTCAATTTCGGCGCGGTTCGCGGTGCGCGCTACGAGGATCGCGCCACGGTGCTTGCCGTTTACCTGCAGCACCATCTTGATCTCGTCCTGCACCAGCGCCGCTTCATCGACGGTCGGCCACGTAGCATCGAGCATATCAGCGCCGAAACCGAACTCGCGCCACAGCGATTGCGCGATATGCGGCGCGATGGGCGAAAGCAGTCGGAGCAGAATACTCATGCCTTCGCGCAGCAACGCGTCGCGCGTCGGCGCGGCGTTGTTCTCCAGCAGATTGAGAATCTTCATCACGGCCGAGGCGACCGTGTTGAACTGTCTGCGCTCGTAGTCGAAATTCGCCTGCTGCAGCAACAGATGCAACTCGCGCCGCGCGCCATTCTCCTCTCCCCCTGTCACAGGGGCCGTGCGGGTAATAGTCGCGTGATGATCGTGCGCGAATTTCCACAACCGGCGCAAATAGCGATAAGCGCCCTCGACGCCGTCGTCGTTCCAGGCCAGCGTATCCTCCGGTGGACTGGCGAACATCATGAAGAAGCGCGCGGTGTCCGCGCCATACTGGTCGATCAGCGCCTGCGGGTCGACACCGTTGTTCTTGGACTTCGACATGGTACGGATGCCGCCGGACTCCACCGGTTTGCCATCCGACTTCAGAATCGCGCCGGTGCGCTTTCCGTGCTCGTCTAGTTCGAGCTCGACATCGGCCGGATTGAAATACTGGACGCGGGCGCCGTCGGACTTGCGGGAGAAAATCTCGTTCAGCACCATGCCTTGGGTCAACAGGCGCGTGAACGGCTCGTCGAGCTTCACCAGGCCGAAGTCGCGCATGACCTTGGTCCAGAACCGCGAATAGAGCAGGTGCAGGATGGCATGCTCGATGCCGCCGATGTACTGATCCACCGGCAGCCAGTAGTTCACCCTCTCGTCGACCATTTTGCCGTCCTGGTCGGCGCAGGCATAGCGCTGGAAATACCAGGACGAATCGACGAAGGTGTCCATGGTATCGGTCTCGCGCCGCGCCGGTTTGCCGCACTTCGGACAGCTGGTATTCAGGAAATCCGTTCGCTTGTTCAGCGGATTGCCGCTGCCATCCGGCACGCAGTCTTCGGGCAGCAGGATCGGCAACTGGTTTTCCGGCACCGGCACGTCGCCACAGCTTGCGCAATGCACGATCGGGATCGGGCAGCCCCAGTAGCGCTGACGCGAAACACCCCAGTCACGCAACCGCCACGTGACCTGCTTGTCGCCGAGTCCTTTTGATTTGAGGTCCGCCGCTATCGCGTCCACCGACTGCACAAAATCCTGCCCGTCGTATTTCCCGGAATTGACGCAAAGGCCGTGATCGGCGTACCAAGGTTGCCAGGCGTCGAGCGAGTACTTTTTTCCGCCGACGCCGATGACCTGCACGATCGGGAGACTGTACTTCCTGGCAAAAGCGAAATCGCGTTCGTCGTGGCCCGGCACGCCCATGACCGCACCTTCCCCGTAGCTCATCAACACGTAGTTGCCGACCCAGACTTCGATCTTCTCGCCGGTCAGCGGATGACTGACGAACAGGCCGGTGGGCATGCCTTTCTTTTCCATCGTCGCAAGGTCTGCCTCCATGACACTGCCGCGCTTGCACTCGTCGACGAAGGCAGCCAGTTTCGGATCGCGACGCGCCGCCTCTGAGGCGAGCGTATGTTCCGCAGCGACCGCGCAGAAAGTGACGCCCATGATGGGATCGGCGCGGGTGGTGAACACCCACAGCTTGCCGGCGTCGCCGTTCAGTTCGTACGGAAACGCCAGGCGTACGCCGAAACTCTTGCCGATCCAGTTCGCCTGCATGGTCTTCACACGCTCCGGCCAGCCGGGCAGCGAATCCAGCGCAGACAGCAGTTCTTCCGAGTACTTCGTGATCGCGAGGTAGTACATGGGGATTTCGCGCTTTTCCACGACTGCTCCCGTACGCCAGCCTCGACCATCGATCACCTGCTCGTTGGCGAGCACCGTCTGGTCGACCGGGTCCCAGTTCACCGTGCCGGTTTTCTTGTATGCGATTCCCTTTTCCAGCATGCGCAGGAACAGCCACTGGTTCCAGCGGTAGTACTGCGGTGTACAGGTCGCCAGTTCGCGCTCCCAGTCGATGGCGAAGCCCAGCGACTTGAGCTGTTTCTTCATGGATGCGATGTTGTCGTAGGTCCATTTCGCCGGCGGCACGTTGTTGGCCATTGCCGCATTCTCGGCCGGCAGACCGAAAGCATCCCAGCCCATCGGCTGCAGGACATTGAACCCACGCATGCGGTGATAGCGGGACAGCACATCGCCGATGGTGTAGTTGCGCACGTGACCCATGTGCAACTTGCCCGACGGGTAAGGGAACATCGACAGGCAGTAGTACTTCGGCTTGTCGGAGCGATCGATCGCACGGAACGATTTCTGGTCCGCCCACTCTTTTTGTAGTTGCTGCTCGATGCCGGCGGGTTGATATTGCGGCTGCATGAGGAATCTTACAAAGCGTTGTAAAGTAATTGATTATACCGATCGCTTCAGCGCAATAGTTCCCGCGGCTCGCCGCTTTCGGCGCTTTGTCGCCGCAGGCGGTTTTCGTTGTACCATCGCCGGGCAGCCGATTCTGAAAATCGCTCCCTCCCACCCGGCAAACCATGTCGCGCAAGCACCCGATCATCGCCGTCACCGGCTCCTCCGGCGCCGGGACCACGGCTGTGCGCAAGACCTTCGAGGACATCTTCCGTCTCGAAAACATCGAGGCGGCCCTGATCGAGGGCGACAGTTTCCACCGCTATGACCGCGACGAAATGCGCAGACTGATCCAGGCCTACGAGCAAATCGGCGGCCAGGCGATCAGCCACTTCGGGCCGGAGGCAAACCTGTTCGAGGACCTTGAGGCATTGTTTGGCGAATACAGCAAGCGGGGCGGCGGCAATGCCCGGCTCTACCTGCACAACGAAGAACGTGCAGCCCGCTATGGTCGCAAAGCCGGCACCTTCACGCCCTGGGAGAAACTGCCGGAGAACACCGACCTGCTGTTCTATGAAGGCCTGCATGGCGGCATCGTGACCGACAAAGTCGACGTGGCGGGCTACGTCGATCTGCTGATCGGGGTAACGCCGACGGTCAATCTGGAGTGGATCCAGAAGATCCATCGCGACATGCAGGGGCGCGGCTATTCGATCGAGGCGGTGACCCAGACCATCCTGCGGCGCATGTACGACTACGTGCACTTCATCACGCCACAATTCTCGCGCACGCACGTTAATTTTCAGCGCGTGCCCACTGTGGATACGTCCAATCCGTTCGTCGTGCGCGACGTTCCGCTGCCGGAGGAAAGTTTCGTCGTGATCCGCCTGTCCGATGCGGAGCGCCTGAACCTGCCCTACTTGTTGGCGCTGATAGACGATTCCTTCGTCTCACGACCCGACACCATTGTCGTGCCCGGCACCAGAATGGAATACGCGATGCAACTCATCCTGACACCGATGATCCGCGATCTGGTCAACGAAAGCCGAAAGGCGAAAGAAGTTAGATTTTGAACCACGGAGGACACGGAGAGCACGGAGGAAAACTGCAAGAGAAAATGGAAAAGTGGCTGCAGTTCACTTGTGGCACCGACCGGTAACCGCTATCCACGGTGGTTCCTCAAATCTCCGTCATATTTTTCACCTCCGTGTTTTTTTGTTTTCCTCCGTGCTCTCCGTGTCCTCCGTGGTTCAAGATTTGGTCCTCCGTTCACATATAATCCGGAATCGAATTCGCAATCCTGTTCCCGCATGTCGCTTCTCGAAGGCCTCAATCCGCAGCAACTCGAAGCGGTCACGCTTCCCCACCAGTCGGCGCTGATCCTGGCGGGCGCCGGATCCGGCAAGACCCGCGTGCTCACCACGCGCATCGCCTGGCTCATCCAGACCGGGCAGATCAGTCCGCAAGGATTGCTGGCTGTAACCTTTACCAACAAGGCCTCGCGAGAAATGCTCCTCCGCATTTCCGGGATGCTGCCGATCAACACCCGCGGCATGTGGGTCGGCACCTTTCATGGGCTGTGCAATCGCCTGCTGCGGGTGCACTCCCGCGATGCCGGACTGCCGCAAACCTTCCAGATCCTGGATTCGGCCGACCAGCTGGCCATGATCAAGCGGGTCATGAAGTCGATGAACACCGATGACGAGAAGTACCCGCCGAAGCAAGCCCAGTACTTCATCAATGGCGCCAAGGAACAAGGATTGCGCGCCGGGAAGGTCGAAGCCTTCGATGATTGGTCACGCAAGCTGGTTACCGTTTACGAGACCTACGATGCGCAGTGCAACCGCGAAGGCGTGGTGGATTTCGCCGAGTTGCTGCTGCGTTGCTTCGAGCTGTTGTCGAAGAACGAAATTCTGCGGGAGCACTATCGCAGCCGTTTCAAACATATCCTGGTCGACGAATTCCAGGACACCAACCGCCTGCAATACTTCTGGCTCAAACTGCTGGCCGGTCCGAATAACTCGATTTTCGGTGTCGGCGATGATGATCAGTCGATCTACGCCTTCCGCGGCGCGCGCGCCGGCAACATGCTCGATTTCGAGACCGACTTTCACGTCGAGAAGGTCATCAAGCTGGAGCAGAACTATCGCAGCCAGGGCAACATCCTGGATGCAGCCAACGCGCTGATCCGCCACAACCGCGCCCGGCTCGGCAAAAACCTGTGGACGGCGCAATCCAGCGGCGAACCGCTGCGGCTGTACGAAGCAATGACCGACCTCGAGGAGGCCGGCTATATCCTGGGCGAAGTGAAGCAGTTGAAAAACGAAGGCACCGCACTTTCGGAGATCGCGCTGCTGTACCGATCCAATGCGCAGTCGCGAGTGCTTGAGCATGCATTGTTCAACGCGGGGATTTCGTATCGCGTCTACGGCGGGCTGCGCTTCTTCGAGCGCCAGGAAATCAAGCACGCGCTGGCATATCTGCGGCTGACAGCGAATCCGGAAGACGACGGCGCGTTCCTGCGGGTGGTCAATTTCCCCACGCGAGGCATCGGCAATCGCAGTATCGAACAGTTGCAGGAAGTTGCCGCGGGTCGCGGCCTCTCTCTGTGGCAGGCGGCTTGCGCCAGCACCTTGAGCGGCAGAGCCGGCGCCAGTATCGCCGGCTTCATCAAGCTGATCGAATCGATGCATGCGGCTTGTGCAAGCCTGCCGCTGCCGGAAATCATCGACCACGTCGTCGAATTGAGCGGGCTGATCACGCACTACCAGAACGAACGCGAAGGCGAAGACCGCCTCGAGAACCTCGGCGAACTGACCAACGCTGCGGTGGCTTTCGTTTCCGCTGACGGACCGATCGCACAGGTCACCGAAGAAGGCGAAATCCAGTCTCAGGGTTTCCCCGCGCTCGCGGCGTTTCTGGCGCATGCCTCGCTGGAAGCGGGCGAGCACCAGGCCGCGGCAGGCGCGGACGCGTTGCAGCTGATGACGGTGCATTCTGCCAAAGGCCTGGAATTCCATGCCGTGTTCATCACCGGCCTGGAGGAAGGCTTGTTCCCCCACGACAACAGCGTTTCCGAGGCGGACGGACTGGAGGAAGAAAGGCGGCTCATGTATGTGGCGCTGACGCGCGCGCGCCGCCGCCTGTATCTCACCCACACGCAGACGCGCATGCTGCACGGCCAGACGCGTTACAACGTCGCTTCACGCTTCCTCGAGGAAATTCCCGAGGCGTTGATCAAGCGCGTCAACACGACCAAGTTCTCGGGTTTTGTCAGCGCCGCCGGATTCGAATCCGGGTTCGAGTCCGGATACAAGGCAAAGGCGCCGAAGCTGGAAACCGCGGCGTCGGGCTGGCGTGTGGGACAAAACGTGGTGCATGCGAAATTCGGCTCCGGTGTCATCGTCAGCGCGGAGGGCCGCGGCGGCGACGCTCGGGTGCAGGTCAATTTCCGCGATGTCGGGATGAAATGGCTGGCCCTCGAGTACGCCAAACTCGCCCCTGCCTGAACGATGCCGCGTTACGCCGTTGCCTGTTCAGGTGTCACAGCGGTTGCAAAAACATCCCGGTAACTGGTGTACATCGTCAGCACCATCACCGGTACCCACAGGACCAGGCCGAGACCGAACGGAATCGATGCAACGATCAGCAGCAGCAGGCTGCATACGCCATATGCCAGGAAGGGCTGCATGTTGCGCAGGCAGGCACGCACGCTTTCGCTCATCGCGGCGAAACCGGCCTGGCCATCGAGAATAACCAGTGCCGGAGAAAACCAGGTTGCCATGGCCAGCGGCACCAAGAGCGCCATCCCGACCAGCAGCGCTATCAGAACGCGGGTCGCAAACTCGGGGGTAATGCTGGCAGGGTCGATTCCTTCGACCCCGGCCCGAAGTGCTTGCTGCAATTCCGGTCCGCCGAGCATCAACATCACACCGGAAATGACGACCTGGCCGACGAGATAGACTCCGCCGACGGTAATGAGGTGCGACGTGTTCTGGCGAAACCCGCGGAACAGGTGCGCGATTTCGATGTCCTGCCCGGATTCGATGTCCTTCGCGGCGCTCATGAGGCCGCCCAGCAGCAACGGGGTCAGCAGGTAAAGCAGATAAGGGCCGATCACCGGCACGATGATCAGGCCCGCGCCCATCAGTACCAGTATCAAGTGGAGGACGATCCAGATCAGCGGATTCTTCTTGAAAAGATTGAAGGCCGCCACGATCCACTTCCAGCCGCGGCCGGCGGGTACGCTTTGTATGTTCATCGGTCGTCCTTTCGCAGTCCGGCAGTCAGAGCCCGCCGGCGCGATGATTGAAAAGAATTCGGCGAAAACGCTCCGGGTCGTGCTTGTGGGTGAGTTCCCCGGGACGTGGCAGATGGAAATCGTACAGCCTCGAGACCCAGAAGCGCAGGGCGCCCGCGCGCAACATCCACGGCCAGGCGGCGTGCTCCTGATCGGTGAATGGTCGTACCGACATGTATGCCTTCAACAGCGCTTCGGCGCGAACGTGATCGAGCCTGGCATCGGCATCGATACACCAGTCATTCACGGTGATGGCCACATCGTAGACGAAACAATCGACGCAGGCGAAATAAAAGTCGATGAAACCGCCGACCCGGTCGTGATCGAACAGCACGTTGTCGCGGAACAGGTCGGCATGTACGACACCGCGCGGCAATACCTCGCGATTGTGCTCCGCCTGGAAACGGATCTCGGACTTGAGCAGCTCCGCATCTTCGGACCTGAGAAACGGATAGATTTCCGGCGCACAGGCACTCCACCAACTGGCGCCTCGAAGATTGTCCAGGTGTCCGGGATAAGTCCGCCCCGCAAGATGCATTTCCGCCAGTACTTCGCCCACGCGCGCGCAATGCACGGGCGCCGGCTCGGTGACAGGGTGACCTTCGAGACAGGTGACGATTGCGGCGGGTTTGCCGTTAAGCTCGCCAAGCAATTCGTTCTGCAGATTCGCGATCGGCTTCGGGCACGGCAGGCCGTGACTCGAAAGATGGGCCATCAGATGCAGATAGAACGGCAGTTCCTTGCGCGTCAGCTTTTCGAACAACGTCAGCACGTAGCGGCCATGCGTGGTGGTAACGAAATAATTGGTGTTTTCGATGCCGGAGAGAATGCCATCCAGAACGCTCGGCACCCCGATCGAGTAGTTCTTCAGCCAGGCCGAAAGCTGGTCGGGCGTAACGGTCGTGAAAACGGACATCGGACGATTTCAGAGGTTCAGTTGTGCTTCGCGTTCAGCGGCGGTCGGCTCGAAGCCGCGTTTCTCGTAGTGGTCGAATATTGCCGCGACCACTTTGTCGGGCTCGTCAATCAGCTTGATCAGGTTCATGTCGGCCGCCTCGATCATGCCTTCGCCGACCATGCGGTCCCGGATCCAGTCAATCAGTCCTCGCCAGTACGATGACTGCATGAGGATGATCGGGAAACGGCGGATCTTGCCGGTTTGCACCAGGGTCAGCGCTTCCATGAGTTCGTCCATCGTGCCGAAGCCGCCCGGTACCACCACGTAGGCACAGGCGAACTTCACGAACATGACTTTGCGCACGAAAAAGCGGGTAAAGGTCTGACTTACGTCCTGATACGGGTTGGATGCCTGCTCGTGCGGCAGTTGGATATTCAGTCCGACCGAAGGCGAGCGGCCCGCAAACGCGCCTTTATTCGCGGCTTCCATTGCACCCGGTCCGCCACCGGAGATCACACTGAATCCGGCATCGGACAAGCGGCGCGCGACCTCTTCGGTCAGTTGATAGTAGGGATGCCCGCGCTTCACCCTCGCACTGCCAAAGATACTGACCGCGGGCCGGATATGAGCCAGGCGCTCGGTCGCTTCGACAAACTCTGACATAATTCCGAAGACCCGCCAGGATTCCCGCGCCGACCATGCCTTCTCGACTAATTCGGGGGCGAGCGGAACCGGGACCTTCTGTTTTTCGCTCATATTGGATTTTCCGCGCTGATCGTCAATGAAAACGCTGGTGCTGGTGGATGGCTCTTCCTACCTTTATCGCGCATTCCATGCGCTTCCCGACCTGCGCAACAGGCACGGCGAACCGACCGGCGCCATCAAGGGCGTGCTCAGCATGCTGCAGAAGCTGCGCAAGGAAACGTCGGCGGATTATATCGCTTGCGTATTCGACGCAAAAGGAAAGACCTTCCGCGACCACTGGTATCCGCAGTACAAAGCCCATCGGCCGCCGATGCCGGATGATCTGGTGCAACAGATCGGGCCGCTGCACGACAGCATCCGCGCAATGGGCTGGCCGCTGCTGATGATTGACGGCGTCGAGGCCGACGATGTCATAGGTACCCTGGCCAGGCAGGCCGAGGCACAGGGCGTGCAAACCATCATTTCCACCGGCGACAAGGACATTACCCAACTCGTCAATCCGATGGTAAGACTGGTCAACACCATGTCCAACGAAAGCCTGGATGAAAAAGGCGTGGAGGACAAGTTCGGCGTCAAGCCGACGCAAATGGTGGACTACCTGGCGCTGATCGGCGATGCGGTGGACAACGTGCCCGGCGTCGAAAAAGTCGGGCCGAAGACTGCCGTGAAATGGCTGTCGCAGTACGGCACGCTGGACGAGGTGGTCGCGCATGCCGGGGAGATCACGGGCGTGGTCGGCGAAAACCTGCGCAAGGCGCTGCCGTGGCTGCCGACTGCGCGAAAACTGCTGAGCATCAAATGCGATGTGCCCTTACCGGTCGGCATCGACGGGCTTGTTCCGCAGCCGCAGGTCATCGACGAACTCGTGCAATTGTTCGAGAGGCTCGAATTCAGAAGCTGGTTAAAGGAAGTTCAGGCGCTAGGCACTGGGCACGAGGCGCTGGAAAAAAAAGAGCCTTTGGCTTTACCTTATCAGTCCTCGGAATCTAATCCTAGTGCCTCGCGCCTAGTGCCTGGCGCCCTCGCCGCGCGCGCCTACGAAACCATTCTGACCGATTCAGCACTTGCCGCATGGCTGGACAGGATCTCGGACGCACCGCTGGTATCGATCGATACCGAAACGACCAGCCTCGATCCGATGACGGCACAACTGGTCGGCATTTCGCTGTCGGTGCAGGCTCATCACGCTGCCTACATTCCTGTCGGCCATACCTATGCCGGCGCGCCGGCCCAGCTCGCGCGCGATCACGTCCTTGCCGCGCTGAGGGACTGGCTGGAACACCCGCGCTACCGAAAACTCGGGCAAAACCTCAAGTACGACAAGCACGTATTCGCCAACTGCGGCATTCTGCTCGGCGGGGTGGAGCACGACACGTTGCTGCAATCCTACGTGCTGGAAAGCCATCGACCGCACGACATGGACAATCTCGCCGCGCGCCATCTTGGCACTACCACCATCACCTACGACGATGTCACCGGCAAGGGCGCAAGCCGCATCGCGTTCGAGCAAGTGGAAGTCGCCCGTGCGACCGAGTATGCAGCCGAAGACGCGGATGTCACGTTGCAACTGCATCAGGTGCTGGTTCCCCGGATCGAACAGGATTCCAAACTACTGTATATCTATCGCAATATCGAAATGCCGGTGATGGAAGTGCTGTTCACCATGGAGCGTAACGGCGTGTTGCTGGACACCCGCCTTCTCCACCAGCAGAGCCGGGAGCTCGGCGTCAAGATGCTGGACCTGGAGCAGGCGGTACATAGGCTGGCGGGGCAGCCGTTCAACCTGAACTCGCCGAAGCAGCTCCAGGAAATCCTGTTCGAGCGCCACAAGCTTCCGGTAAGGAAGAAAACGCCGGGTGGCCTGCCTTCGACAGACGAAGACGTGCTGAAGGAACTCGCCCTCGACCATCCGCTGCCCAAGCTGATTCTCGAGTATCGGAGCCTGTCCAAGCTGAAATCCACTTACACCGACAAACTGCCGCGCATGGTGAACGCCGGGACGGGACGGGTGCACACGAATTACGCGCAGGCGGTGGCGGTAACCGGCCGGATCTCGAGCAACGATCCGAACCTGCAGAACATTCCGGTCCGCACCGCGGAAGGCCGCCGCATCCGCGAGGCTTTCATTGCACCGCCTGGCTCGGTCATCGTATCGGCGGACTATTCCCAGATCGAACTGCGCATCATGGCGCATCTGTCGCAGGACCAAGGACTGCTGCAGGCATTCGCCGCCGGCGAGGATGTGCACCGGCACACCGCATCGGATATCTTCGGTGTCGAATCGGCGGCCGTTACCAGCGAACAGCGCCGCTACGCGAAAGTCATCAACTTCGGCCTGATCTATGGCATGTCGGCGTTCGGGCTGGCCTCACAGCTCGGCATAGAGCGCTCCGCCGCCCAGCAATACATGGAACGCTATTTCCTGCGTTACCCGGGAGTCAAGGATTACATGGAGCGCACACGCGAAGCGGCGCGAAGCCTGGGCTATGTCGAGACCGCATTCGGGCGCAGGCTCTATCTCGACGACATAATGGCGAGCAATGCGGCGCGACGCCAGGGTTCGGAACGAGCCGCCATCAACGCGCCTATGCAAGGGACCGCAGCGGATCTGATCAAGCTGGCGATGATCGCCGTGCAAGGCTGGCTTTCAACATCCCGCATGATGAGCCGGCTGATCATGCAGGTGCATGACGAACTCGTTCTCGAAGTACCGGAGTCTGAAATCGATTCAGTAAAAAGCCAGCTTCCGGGACTGATGAATAGCATTGCAACGCTTGACGTGCCGCTGGCCGTCGACGTCGGCACAGGGCCTGACTGGGAGAAAGCACATTAGCCGCGCATAGCTGCTGCGCACGCACCCACTTTGCGCTTCCTGTTCTCGTGCTTCAACCCGCTTTTGCGTAGGTCATCCTGTCGGCATTGCGGGTGATCATGCCGCATGCCATGGGCGCCCCGGAATTACCGGCAGGTTGTGACTTGAGGTCATCGCCGTCGGCATGCACGACCAGCCCGCGTCCGATGATGCTGTCCGGTCCCGTACCGAAAGCGACATCGCCAATCTTGAATGAGGAGTAGATCTCCCCTTTCGCATTCGCGGTAACATTTCCGAGATCGCCGCTGTGTCGCGAAGAGCCGTCCGGCCCGCCGTGCCCGGAAGACGTCGGATTGAAATGTGCGCCTGCACTGGAACCATCCCGCGCGGTGCAGTCCCCGCTTTCATGAATGTGCAGGCCATGCGTACTGTTCGGCTTGAATCCCGTCATGTTTACCTTGACCAGGGCAACCCCCTTCGTGCGCACGAACGTCACCGCACCGTGCACCGAACTTCCCTGCGTTGGCGAAAGCACTGCTGTCGCCGACGGATCGTCATAGATGGTGGCGCCTCTGTACCAGGCGCACGCCGGCAGCATGATGGTGCACAACCCGATGGCGATCAGCTTGCCCAATCTCGTCATTGTCATTGTCCTTCCCGGAACTTGCATCGGTGGCGCCGAAGGCGACTCGCGCGCCGGAATTTCCGGCCGGGCCCCGATTTCGCGGTCGGACGGGTCAGCGCAGACTGCGACGGCACGGCCCATGATACCTCAGCCGGATCGAATCAGCGCAATCGCCTTTTCCGGACACACGGAAATACACAGCCCGCACGCCTGGCAGGCGTCGGCGTTCGAAGCAAACGCCTGTTGCCAGCGGTGGGCGTATCCCTTGAGTTTTCCACGCAGACTTAAGCCCCGGCGCAACGCCGGTGCGACGGTCGCGATGGTGAAGACGTTGTAAGGACAGACCGCAACGCATTCTTTCTTGCCCTCACAACGATTCCTGTCGATGACCGGACGGAACGACCCGGGTGTCTGTTTACAGTCCGTCGACGCGTGCATACTGGATGCCGTGAAGGTTTGCATAGATACCGCCCTTGGCGAGCAATTCAGCGTGCGTTCCAATCTCGGCCATCTCGCCTTGGTCAAGCACGACGATACGGTCCGCGTTTTCGATTGTTGACAGGCGGTGAGCAATGACAATGGTCGTACGGCCCTGCATGAGGTGCTCCAGCGCGGCCTGCACATGCTTTTCCGATTCCGAATCAAGGGCCGATGTTGCTTCATCCAGGATCAGAATCGGTGCATCCTTCAGTATCGTGCGCGCAATCGCCAGACGCTGGCGTTGACCGCCGGACAATCTCACGCCGTTTTCTCCGATCAAGGTATCGAAGCCTTGTGGCATGGCTCGAATGAATTCCAGCGCGTGTGCCGCGGCGGCAGCGCGTTCGATTGCCAGTCTGCTCGCGCCCGCTGCCTGGCCATAGGCGATGTTCGCTGCCACTGTATCGTTGAACAAAGCGACCTCCTGACTGACCAGCGCGATGTTTCGCCGCAAGCCGACCAGGGAAAAAGTTTCGATGTCGTGGC
The DNA here is from genome assembly GCA_031414075.1 of Betaproteobacteria bacterium. Classification (GTDB taxonomy): domain Bacteria; phylum Pseudomonadota; class Gammaproteobacteria; order Burkholderiales; family JACQAP01; genus JACQAP01. The sequence goes on from JANOGH010000593.1 coordinate 14,942, forward strand.
CGTCTATCGTGATGGTTCCGGAATCCGGATGATAGAAACGCGGCACCAGATTCGCGAACGTGGTTTTGCCGCCGCCCGATGACCCAACCAAGGCGATGGTTTCTCCGGCACGAATCTGCAGTGTGATATTTCTCAATGCCGGCTGGTCGGCGCGGGGGTAGCGGAAGCTGACATTGTGAAAACCGATCTCCCCACGCGCACGCTCAAGCACAATCTTGCCTGTATCCCTTTCCGGTTTCTCGTCAAGCAAGGCGAAGACGCTTTCGGCCGCGGCCAGACCGCGTTGCAGATGTTCGGCCACACCGGTCAGTCGTTTCAGAGGCGAGGTCAGCAGCAGCATGGCGGCAAGGAAGGAGACAAATCCGCCGACCGTTGTGGCGTCCGATTGCGCCTCCACGGTAGCGTAATAGACCACCACCGCCACCGCCATGGCCGCGAGCAACTGGACGATCGGCACGTTACCGGCGGCAGCAGCGGTCTGCTTCATGCTGAATCCCCGCATCCGGTTGCTGGTCGCGGCGAAACGCTGTGCTTCATATTCCTGCCCGCCGAATATTTTCACCACTTTGTTGCACTCGACCGTTTCCTGCAGAACCTGGGTGATGTCGCCCATGGCAACCTGGGTTTGGCGGCTCATGTTGCGCAGCCGGACATTGAAATAACGCACCACCACGGCGATGGGCGGGACCATGATCAGCGAAATCAGCGTGAGCTTCCAGTCCGTGTACAAAAGGTAGGCCAGCAAGCCGAGAATAGTCACCGAATCCTTGATCAGCACCGTGACCACATTGGTGGCGGCGCCAGTGACCTGGGCGACATCGAAGGTGAACCGCGAGATCAAGTTACCGGTGGTGTTGTCGTGAAAATAACCCAGCGGCAGTGCCAGCATGCGGCGGAACATCAGATCACGCAGGTCCAGCACCACTTTATTGCCGACCCAGGCGCTGGCATAGGTTCCCAGGTAGGCGCCCGCACCGCGCACCAGAAACAGCAGGACCATGAAGATCGGCACCCAGGTGATCAGCAGGGGGTCCTTCTTGACAAAGGTGCCGTCGAGGAACGGCTTCACCGCCATCGGCAGCGCGACCTCGGTGGCCGCGGTCAACAACATTCCAACGATCGACAGCGCGAAGACGCCCCAGTACGGTTTGACGTAACGGAGCAGGCGCAAGTAGAGCTGGGTGCTGGTCATTTGCTGCATGGCCGCAAGATAACATCCATTGCTGGAAAAGCGGAAGGTCTCAACGCAGAGGCGCAGAGAACGCAGAGGGCGCAGAGAAACCAAGAACTGTCGAAATGATCGCTATTCGCTTGTCCGCCACGACGGCGCGCAATGTGCAAGTAAGGCCCCGGGTCCTCCTGCCCATGAGTTTCGTTCAGTTTTCCTCTGCGCCCTCTGCGTTCTCTGCGCCTCTGCGTTGGGTGTATGTCGCTTTGGTTGAAATTCAGCCGAAGTTGACCATGACGTGCCGGGTAACGGTATAGTCCTCGAGCCCGTACATCGACATGTCCTTACCATAGCCCGACATCTTCATGCCGCCGTGCGGCATTTCGTTCACCAGCATGAAGTGGGTGTTGATCCAGGTGCAGCCGTACTCCAGCCGGCTAGCCACTTTCATCGCGCGGCTCACGTCCCGGGTCCACACCGATGAGGCGAGGCCGTACTCCGAGTCGTTGGCCCAGGCGATCGCCTCGTCGGCATCCTTGAAGCGCGTTACCGACACCACCGGGCCGAACACTTCCTTGCGCACGATTTCGTCGTCCTGAAGGGCGCCCGCCACCACGGTGGGCTGATAGAAAAAACCCTTGCCCGCCGCAACCGCGCCACCGGCGACCACTTCCATGTGCCTGGTGGCGATCGCACGCTCTACGAAGCCAGCCACGCGCTCCCGCTGCCCGGCACTGATCAGCGGCCCGATTTCGGAGTCTTCCTTCTCGGGCTGGCCGAACTTGATGGTCTTGACTGCCGAGGCGAGATCGGCGACCAGTTTGTCGTAGATTTTCGCGCCGGCGTAGATGCGGCACGCAGCGGTGCAGTCCTGCCCGGCGTTGTAGAAGCCAAAGGTGCGCAGCCCGCCGACCACCGCTTCCAGATCGGCATCGTCGAACACGATCGCCGGCGCCTTGCCGCCCAGTTCGAGATGGGTGCGCTTGAGCGTGGCCTGCGCTGCTTGCAGCACCTTGCGTCCGGTGACGATGCTGCCGGTCACCGAGATCATGCGCACGCCCGCGTGGTTGATCAGCGGTGAACCGACCGTGTCGCCGCGGCCGTTGACGATGTTGATCACGCCTTTCGGAAAGATTTCGGCCAGCAGCTCGCCGAGTTTGAGCGTGGTGAGCGGCGTCATTTCCGAGGGCTTGAGCACCACGGTATTGCCGGCGGCCAGGGCCGGCGCGATTTTCCACGCCGCCATCATCAGCGGGTAATTCCACGGCGTTATCTGCGCCACCACGCCGACGGGGTCGCGGCGGATCATGCTGGTGTGGTTGGCGAGATACTCGTCGGTGGCACTGCCGTGCAGGCAGCGCGCCGCACCGGCGAAATAACGGAAACAGTCCACGATCGCCGGCATCTCGTCGCCGAGAGCGCGCGCCCTGGGCTTGCCGCAGTTAAGCGACTCGATATCGGCGTAGCTCTTGGCGTCCTGCTCGATACGATCGGCAAGCTTCAGCAACAGCAGTGATCTTTCCTGCGGCGAGGTGTTGCCCCAGCTCCTGAACGCCTTACCTGCCGCCGCCACCGCCTGGTTGACCTGGTCCGGCGAGGCTTCGCGAATCTTCGTAATCGCTTCACCGCTGGCCGGGTTGAGCACCGTGAATTCGGCACCGGCGCCGGCGACCAGTTGCCCGTCAATGAGCAGTTTGGTTTGCATGGAATGCCTCCTTGTTATTTGCCGCTGCCCGCCACTTCGTGGGTGTCGCGGGTGAGATAGAACGCCAGCAGAATGGGGATGAAGGTTACCGCGATAACGAAAACCGCGACCACGTTGGTAACGGGCCGTTGGCGCGGGCGTACCAGCTCTGAAAGCATCCAGATCGGTAACGTAGTCTGTTGTCCGGCGGTGAACGTGGTGACGATGACTTCATCGAAGGAAAGCGCAAAAGCGAGCATGCCGCCGGCCAGCAGCGCGGTGGCGATGTTCGGCAACACCACATAGCGGAACGTCTGGAAGCCGTTGGCGCCGAGGTCCATCGAGGCTTCGATCAACGCCGGCGAAGAGCGCCGGAAGCGGGCCAGCACGTTGTTGTACACCACCACGATGCAAAACGTAGCGTGGCCGATGACGATGGTCCAGGAACTGAAGGGAATCTCTGCAAGGTTGAACGCCGTGCGCAAGCTGATGCCGGTAATGATCCCGGGCAGTGCGATCGGCAGGATCAGCAGCAGCGAAATCGCCTCGCGGCCGAAGAATTTCGAGCGCCACACCGCAGCCGCGGCCAGCGTGCCGAGCAGCATCGCCGTCAGCATCGAGACCGCCGCCACCTGCAGCGAAAGCCACAGCGCGGAACGAATGTCTTCGCGGCCCCAGGCTACCACGAACCACTTCAGGGTCAGTCCCGGCAACGGGAAGACGAAGCTTTTGTCATCGGTGCTGAAGGCGTAAAGGATGATGAATGCCAGTGGCACGTGCAGGAACGCCACGCCGATAAGCGCGCCAGCCTTGAGCGACAGCCCCGCTTTGGTCCCGTGACGCTCCGCTCCCCCGGCTTCAGAGCGCATCGAAAGCTCCCAGTCGTCGCGCGGCCATCAGATAGATCGCCATGATCACGATAGGCACGATGGTGAACGCCGCAGCAAGCGGGATGTTGCCCGCGGTGCCCTGCAACTGGTACACCGCTTGGCCGATGAACGGGCGGGAATTGCCGATGATGCCCGGGATGATGTAATCGCCGAGGGTCAGCGAAAAAGTGAAGATCGAGCCCGCCACCACCCCCGGAATCGCCAGCGGCAGGATTACCTTGCGGAATGTCTGTTTCGGCGTCGCGCCGAGGTCGGCGGAAGCTTCGGTGAGCGAGGCCGGCACGCGCTCCAGCGCCGCAACGATCGGCAGGACCATGAACGGCAACCAGATGTACAGAAACACCAGGAAGCTGCCGATATAGGAGGTCGACAGCGACGGGCCGCCGATCACCGGGATCGCGAGCACCGCATCGACCAACCACGTGAGATGCAACTGCCCGGCGAACCAGGTGATGATGCCTTCCTTGGCCAGAATCAGCTTCCACGCATACACGCGCACCAGGTAACTCGACCACAGCGGCAGCATCACGGCGAGGTACAGTGCCGCCTTCATCTTC
>JANOGH010000594.1:0-11372 GCA_031414075.1 Betaproteobacteria bacterium
TTGCAGCGCCCAACGCAACAACGGCATCGAGCAACATGCGCCGGCCGAGAAAAATGCCGACGAATCCGAATGCGACCGCGCCCCCGAGCACACCCAGCAACACGAGCATGAACGGCAGATGGCTGCCGTGGCTGATGATCATCGGCTTGAGCACGTTGTCGATCGTGCTGACGACGAGCAGTCCCCACAGACCCATGAATATGGCCCAGCCGGTGGAGCCTTGCACGAACAGCCAAAGGGTCGCGGAAATCCAGATGAGCGGCGGGCCGACCGGCACCACCGAGAGCAAGAATGTCGCCAGCCCGAGCAAGGCCGCACCCGGTACGCCGGCGATGAAGAAGCCGATGCCCGCCAGCACGCCCTGAGCCAGCGCGGTGCCTAGAATGCCGTACACCACGCTGACGACCGTGCTGGCGGCAATATTAAGCAGATGACGCCCGCGCGCGCCGCCGATCCGACTGGTGATGCGCTTGATCTTGTCCGCGGCGCCCGCGCCGTCACGGTAAAGGAAGAAAGCGACCAGCACCGCCAACCCAAGCTGCAGCAAACCGGCGAACAAGATGCCCCCGCCGAATACCAGCACCGACTTGGCGGGAGAAATCAGGCCTTTCAGCTCTTCCAGCAGACGGCCGCCGTCGTGCGACAGATTCTTCCAATAGCTGTCGAGCGTTTCGCCAACGAGCGGCAGGCCGGTAATCCACTGCGGGAGCGCGGGCGGTCCGTTCTCGAACGACTTGCGCACTGCCTCGACGAGCTCGGTCGCGCTATCGGCCAGGCTGAAGGCGACGAAAACGAAAGGCGCGATGAGGATCAGGCACGCTGCCAGCATCATCAATGCCGACGCCAGATTCTGGCGGTCGCCGACGGATTTCCTCAAGCGGACGTACAGGGGCCAGGTCGAATAAGTCAGGATCACTGCCAGAAGCAAGGCGGTCACGAAAGGTGCCAGCACTACCAGGCAGCCGATGGAGAGCGCCGCCAGCGTACCGAGCCCCAGCATCCTGTCGATGCGATGGATCCTGGTGGTCATCTCAATGGAAATCCGGTTTGCATATCCGCATCAAGCCACAGCGGGCAATTACCGTCAATCGGCGCGCAGCCGTTCACGCGCCGGCCTGGTCGCGCAGCGCTTCGAGCTCTTGCCAGCGGCTGAGGCAGGCGGTCAGTTCTTCCTCGATGGCGGCGTAGCGCTTCTGCAACTGCCGAATCTCGTCGGGCGCGCCACCATAGAGCGCCGGGTCGGCGAGCCGCGCGCCGGTCTGCGACTGTTCCGTCTCCAACGCCTGGATGCGCGAGGGCATCGCTTCGAGTTCCCTGGCCTGATTGAAACCGAGCTTGCGCGGCCGCTGCGGCGCGGGCCGCTCGCGCGAAGGAGCGGGCTTCGCGCCCTCTTCCGATTGTCGCGACGCGCGCGCCGCGCGTTCGTCCATCAGCCGCTTCCAGTCGGTGTAGCCGCCCGGGTTGCGCGTCCAGCGTCCATCGCCTTCCGGGGCAATGGTGTCGGTCACCACGTTGTCGAGAAATGCGCGGTCGTGGCTGACCAGCAGCACCGTGCCCGCGTAATCCTGCAGCAGGCTTTCCAGCAGTTCCAGTGTGTCGATGTCCAGATCATTGGTCGGTTCATCCAGCACCAGCAGGTTTGCCGGCTGGCTGAACAATCTGGCGAGCAACAGCCGGTTGCGCTCACCACCCGACAAAGACTTCACCGGGGCACGCGCTCGCTCCGGCGGAAACAGGAAATCGGCAAGGTAGGTCATGATGTGCTTGCGGGCACCGTCGATCTCGACATAGTCGGAGCCGGGCGCGATGGTTTGCGCCACCGTGGCCTCCTCATCCAAGCGCGTGCGGAACTGGTCGTAGTACGCCACGGCCAGCCGAGTACCGAGGCGAATGCTGCCGGCATCTGCGGTCATTTCACCGAGAATAAGCTTTATCAGCGTCGTCTTGCCGGCGCCGTTCGGCCCGATCAGGCCGATCTTGTCGCCACGCAGGATGCGGCAGGAAAAATCCCTGACCACCTGCCGCTCTCCAAGGCGTTTGGCGACGTGTTCCAGTTCCGCCACGAGTTGGCCCGAGCGTTCGCCCTGCGCAACCGCAATCGAAACCTGACCAAGACGCTCGCGCCGCGCCGAGCGTTCCAACCGCAGACGTTCGAGCCGCCGCACGCGGCCTTCGTTGCGCGTGCGGCGCGCTTCGATGCCCTTGCGGATCCACACCTCCTCCTGCGCCAGAAGTTTGTCGAACTTCTGATTGTTCACCGCCTCGACCGTGAGCTGATCCGCCTTGCGTTGCTCGTATTCCGCGAAACTTCCGGGATAGAGGCCGAGCCTGCCACGATCCAGTTCGGCGATGCCGGTAACGGCACGATCGAGAAACGCGCGGTCGTGGGTAACGACGAGCACCGCGCCAGGAAATTCGGCCACCATGTTTTCCAGCCAGACGATCGATTCCACGTCGAGATGGTTGGTCGGCTCATCGAGCACGAGCAGTTGCGGATCGCCCGCCAGCGCGCGCGCCAGGGCCACACGTTTGCGCATGCCGCCCGACAGCGCGTCGATGCGGGCATCGGGGGCAAGTCCCAGACGCGACAATACGGATTCGACCCGGTGCTCGACGCGCCAGCCATCGTGGCGTTCGAGCAATTCCTGCGCAGCCTGCATCTGGTCCAGGGCGCGAGCGTCGTCCTGGCCCAGTTCCAGGGCATGCGCGGCCGCATGATAGTCGGCCAGAATGCGGGAAAGCTCGCCAAGTCCGGCGACCGTCGCTTCAAAAACCGACTGCTTCGCATCGAGTTCGGGCTCCTGTGCGACGAAGCCGATGCGCAAGCCGGGCTGCCGCCATACACGGCCGTCGTCGGGCCGCGCCGTGCCGGCCAGCAGTTTGAGCAGGCTGGATTTGCCGGCGCCGTTGCGGCCGATCAGCCCGATGCGGCTACCCGCTTCTACCACCAGGTCGACGCGATCCAGCAAGGGCACATGGCCGTAGGCAAGCGAAACGGATTCGAAGGTTGCTATGGGCATGGCCGGCATGTTACCGGCAAACCACATCAACGACGGCGTGCGATCAGCAGCACGTTCGCGAACGGCGTGCCGGCACTCATCGGCTCAGCCGCGACGCTGAATCCGTGGCGTCCCAGCAGGCCGGTCCATTCGCCCACGGGATGGCAGTAGTGCGGCGGCCACCCCTGTCCGCGCAGCAGCGTGGAAAACTTGTCGGTCAGCCGGGTGAACGGGGTGCGCCATCCCGCGGAAGCGTCGCCAACCCGAAGCAGCAGCGTTCCGCCGTCGCGCAGCGAGTACGCGATCCGGTCCAGCACTCGCCGTTGCGCATCCGGATCGAGGTAATGCAGCACGTCGAACATGACGACCAAGTCGGCGTCGGGCAACGCCGCGCTGCGCAAGTCGCCGGTGACCAGGGTCGCGCTGCCGTTCAATGCCGCGCGGCCCCAGCCAGCCAGCCGGTCCTGCAACTCAATCCCGTGCCAGCGAATGCTCTTCGGTGGCGCCGGCCAGCCGACGGGCCAGACTCCGGACTGGTAAAGCTCGCGGGCAGACAGCAGCAGCGCCGCCAGAACGCCCTGACCGCAACCGAGATCGAGGATTCGCGTCGCCCCGGGAAAGATTCCACGATAAAGCAGCGTGGGAAAGACCGGATCGTGCCAGAGCTTGCCCCGGGCAAAATAGTAGGGATGGCAGCCGACCGCGAGATAAAGCCGGGCGGCAGCCACAACAAGAGCGCGGTATTCCTTCGGACGGATCAATCGCTTTTCTTCTTCGATGAAGCGCGTTTTCAACACCGCAAAGACCGCGCGCGGACGTCCCGGCGCATTGCATCACCGGGGCAAGCGCATCCCCGCGCGCGCTTTCGCGATCCCTATTTCGCCTGATAGACGATGATGTTCCGGGTCAATGAGTCGGTGACAATTTCCTTGACGCTCCCATTGGAATCCCAGATGAGTTGATACTCGGAGAAACTCGATACCCACATTCGCCACATCGGCGCGTCCATCGAAGGATTTTCACTGGCGAGCGGATAACCCACCGACATAATAACCTGCTCCTTGGTCATGCCGACCGCCACCTTGCCCTGCTGTATGGCGGCCTGAACCTGCGGCGGGTAGCTCGCCAGCTTCGTCTTCGGATCGTCCGGGACGATCATCTTGGCTGCCCACGCCTGCAGGGTCTGCTGTTCACGCCCGTAGTCGAGCCCGAGCCGCATCTTCTTGCCCCCGATTTCAGCGTAGGCGCGATAGCGGCCGTAGCCCGTGACTTTCGCGGGCGTTCCGGCCGGAGTCATCGGCAGCGTTGCGTAGTTGGAATCGCTGATCCAATCACCTTCGTTGTGGAAGTTGCAGCAAGTGAACCCTTGGGGCAATTCCGGTTTCGCGGGTTTTTCTTCTTTCTTCGCGCTCACGGCTGGTTTGGCTTCGGTGCTCTGGCTGGCGGCCGGCGCCTTCGTCCCCGTACTCTGACAACCCAACAGCATCAGTAAAGTTGTCGCAACCAGCGCCATGCGCGTCCTGTCGGTCGTTCGAACCATGATTTTCTCCCGGTCGATGATTGGCCTGTTTCTAAAACGCGCTCCGACTCATGCCATGTTCATCCTGTCGGAGCATTGAGGAGGACAAATCCCCTCCCCAACCCAATTATGTACCAACGCCGGAATCATGATTCGATACGACCGGCTAAGGCGCTGTGAACTTCGGCTAGAATTCACCCTTCGCCCCGGTAGCTCAGTGGATAGAGCAACCCCCTCCTAAGGGGTAGGTCGCACGTTCGATTCGTGTTCGGGGCGCCATGATTTTCAGTGGCTTACCGAAGGCAAATCCTTCGCCCCATGCCTCGCCATCACACCTCCATCACAAATGGAGGCGTGAATGGCAACAGTTCGGGAATTGAACAGCGGTAGCTGGCAAGCAATTGTCCGGCGCCGTTCGGCCCGATCAGCCCGATGCGGCTACCCGCTTCTACCACCAGGTCGACGTGATCCAGCAACGGCACATGGCCATAGGCGAGCGAAACGTTTTCGAAAGTGGCGAGAGGCATGGAAAAGACGCGATTGCAGTCAGAACGTGCGGCGGCATTCTACGCGCACTACGCTGGAACGAAGAGGGAAATGAGAGACGAGGGGAAAGCAGGGGCAGGACTGAGTGCCGAGGACTGAGCAAAAGCGCAAAAAAAAGACTTTCCGCTTTACCGCACCTACTCAGTCCTCAGTCCTGCTTTTAGCCTGCTGCTGCTGCCAGTGCCTCTGGCGCGCGCATAGTGGCGGAAGGCGGCGTGCGCTCCGCGACCGCCGCGGGCACATCGCGGAACCAGTCCGCGTGCGCTTCGGAGGACGCCCAAACCTGTAAATGAAGACGCGACAACGCGAGCGGGTCGCCGAGCAGCGTCGATCTCTGCGCATTCGTCAGCGCTTCCGGTCCGTGCGCGACAGCCTCTTCGATCAAACGCCGCCGGGATTCCTGCAACGCCGCCGGCTGCGACCGACGCATGTTGCCGGATGCGCACGCCAGCGAATTTGTAAGCGGATCCACGACGGCGTCCGCGAATCCCGGCAACAGTACCGGGCGACGCAGATGCACCTGCATGCGGCGCAGTTCAGCGGGCGGGCTGGACTCTTCGGGGATCACGAACAGTCCAGCACGGCGCAACCAGCGGCCGAGCGAGATGCGGCTCGAGTAGACCGACATCGGGATCGACAGCATCAGCGCCCCAACCACCGGCATCAACCACCACAGGAAGGAAGGATTGAGCCAGTAGACCCCCGCGGCCCAGACCACGCCTAGCAGTGTATGCAGGCCATGTCGTTGCAAGGCATCGCCCCACGTGGTCTCGGCGTCTTCGCGCGGCGGTGATTTCCAATGTGCGCGCAAACCCGCCAGTGCCGTCACCACGAATCCGGTATGAAACAGCATGCGCACCGGCGCCAGCAACATGGAGCTCAGTGCTTCCAGGACCATACCGGATGTCAGGCGCGTCCTGCCGCCGAAAGCGCCCGCGCCCTTGATCCAGATCAGCACGACGCTGAGAATCTTCGGCAGAAACAGCACCGTGGCTGTCGCCGACCATAGCGTGAGCGCGCGTTCGACATGCCACTCCGGCCAGATCGGGAACAATTGATTCGGGCTGACGAAATACCGTGGCTCGATCAGGGTATGCGCGGCCAGCAGCGCCGTGGACAGCAGCAAAAAGACGAACCACAGCAGCGCCGAGCAATATGCCATCACGCCGGTCACGAATACTGCGCGGTGCGCGGGATGCAGGCCTTCGGCCAGGAACAGGCGGAAGTTGATCAGGTTGCCATGGCACCAGCGGCGATCGCGCTTGAGTTCGTCCACCAGGTTCGGCGGCATTTCCTCGTAGCTGCCCGCCAGGTCGTAGGCTAGCCAGACCGCCCAGCCAGCGCGGCGCATCAGCGCGGCTTCGACGAAATCATGCGACAGGATTTCTCCTGATAGCGTGCCCTGCCCGGGAAGCCGGCCAAGCGCACAATGCTTGATGAACGGTGCGGCGCGGATGATCGCGTTGTGTCCCCAGTAGTGCGATTCCCCGAGTTGCCAAAAGTGCAGCCCGGCCGTAAACAGCGGCCCATAGACGCAGGTCGCGAACTGCTGCATACGGGCATACAGCGTGTCGCGGCCGGCCGCACGCGGTGCCGTCTGGATGATGCCGGCGCCGGGATTGGCCTCCATCAGCCGCACCAGCGTGGCCAGGCAATCGCCGCTCATGACGCTGTCCGCGTCCAGCACCACCATGTAGCGGTAATTGGCGCCCCAGCGACGACAGAAGTCGGCAACGTTGCCGCTCTTGCGTTTGATCCTGTGCTGGCGCCAGCGGTAGAACACACGACCGAAGCCGCCCACCGCACGACACAATGCCAGCCACGCGTGGCATTCGGCGACACGATTGTCCGCATCGCTGCTGTCGCTCAGGATGAAGAAGTCGAAGTGGCGCAGTTCCCCGGCGCTCGCCAGCGATTCATAGGTCGCGCGCAAACCTGCAAAAACGCGCGCGACGTTTTCGTTGCAGATCGGCATGATGATCGCGGTGCGCGCCTGCCCGTCTATGGGCACGTCCCCTGCCGCCGTTCGCGATATCGCGTAGCGGTCGCCGGAGACGAGCTGCACCAGGAAGCCCATCACCGCAGTCCAGAATCCAGCCGAAACCCAGCAGAACAAAATTGCGAACAACACCAGGATCATGATTTCCAGAGGCTGCGTGCCGTGATAAGGCAGCACGCCGGACATGAAGTCGGTCGCGAAAACAGTCTGCGCCAACACCAGCAATCCCAGCACGGTACGGCGTATCGCCCCGGCACGATGCCAGGGTCCGTCAGGATCGGGCGAGTCCGCGCGACGATCAGGATGCGAACGACGCCACGCCGCTCTGACCTGCCAGAATTTCGGCGGCCAGCGCCGCGGAATCATCGATGAACGATTGAGCGCAGGCCCGGTGTTGAGCCGCAGCCGGCCCTGGCGATCCCGCACCAGCGCCTGCGGCGCATAGCCGGCGCCGACGGCTGTCTCCAGGCGCTGCTCGTAGGAGGCTTCGGCCGGGTCGCGCATCATTGCATTGGCAGGATGTAGCTCCATGTCTCCGATACCGTTTCGTTGCCGTTGCGCAGATGGGCGCGCAGTTCGGCGGGTTTGCCGTTGTCGATGCGACGCACCGTCATCGTCATGCGCCAGCCACCGGTGACGTCGTTGCGATAGGTATGACGCCGCAGAATCTCGATGTTGGAATCGCCCGACACGATGCCTTCGAGCTTGGCCTCGGCGGGAAATTTCTTGAACATCGGGCCGTCGAAGTCGACGATCAGTCCGATGCTGTTGTTGTCGGGATTCTTTTCATAGCCGTGCCCACGGCGCGTCTGAGCGACCCACGCCAGCGACGGCCGCGCGTCGGCGTCCTTCTGCCACAGCAGGCGATATTCGATGTCCCAGGGTTGTTTCGCTTGCGGCGGTACGTCCGGCACCCAGTAGGCGACGATGTTGTCGTTGGTTTCGTCCGGCGACGGAATCTGTACCAGCTCGACGCGCCCCGGTCCCCATGATCCCTTGGGCTCGACCCAGGCACTGGGTCGGTTTTCGTAATGCGCCTCCAGATCTTCGTAGTGCCGGAATTCGCGGTCGCGCTGCATGAGTCCAAATCCGAGCGGATTTGCCGTGGAAAATGAAGTTACCAGCAGGCGTTTCGGATTGACCAGCGGGCGCCAGATCCATTCGCCGTTGGCGGCGCGCACCGACAGTCCGTCGGAATCGTGCACTTCCGGCCGGAAGTCATCGACCGGAGATTTCTGGTTCTCGCCGAAGAAGAACATGCTGGTCAGCGGTGCCACGCCGAACTTTCCGACTGCCTCGCGCAAGAACAACCGGGCCTTGACGTCGATGACGGTATCCGTGCCGGGCTTCAGCGTGAAACGATAGGCGCCGGCCACGCGCCGTGAATCCATCAGCGCATAGATCACCAGTTCCTTGGCGGCCGCCACCGGGCGTTCGACCCAGAACTCGACGAAACGCGGGAATTCCTCGCCCGATGGCAATCCGGTATCGATCGCCAGGGCGCGCGACGACAAGCCGTAGCCTTGCTCCTTGCCCAGCGCGCGGAAATAGCTGGCGCCGAGAAAAGTCAGGATTTCGTCCTTGTACTTGCCGTTGAGGGGGAAATGCACACGGAAACCGGCGAAACCGAGGCCACCCATCTTGGCGACATCGAGCTTGTTCGTGCCGTAGTCGAACAGGCCGGGATCGAATTTAATCTCTGCGATACCCTGCTCGCTGATCTCACTGATCCTCACCGGCTGGTCGTAATACAGGCCGCGATGAAAGAAGGCGAGCTCGAAAGGCAGCCTCGCCTCGCGCCACCAGGCGTTATCCGGCCGGTAGCGGATGTCCCGATACTGGTCGTAGGTCAGCGTGGCCAGCTCTTTGGGCAGCACCTCGCCGGGTTTCTTGTAAGCGGCGGCGGCCAATTGCTCCGCACTGTGCGAAACGTCATCGAATCCGAAGGCAAACGCTGCCTGGCCGACATGCGCGCATGCGAGCAGCACGAATGCAGCGCATAGCAACGTGGCACGAGCGTGAATGTCAGCCGCCGGGCGCGAGGGTTTCATGCCGGTAATGGGGCTGGGACTGAACAGTTGCATGTTGCTGTGCATTGAAGTATCGATTGAACCGTCTTCTCGCTAATCGCCGCGGCTATTCCGATCCTGACAACTCTGCATGTCTGCGCGCGTTGCTCTTGATCGATCTCGCAAATACTGACCACTCGGTTAGCCGACAAGTTCAAAATTGTCCGCTTGTCCACTTCAGACGTCGCCAGATGGCAACATCGTCGATCAAATTGGCTCCGGGCACACACTGCGGACCTTTGATGAAATTCGGATAGGATCCGCTGCGGTCGGATGCTTCCAGCAGACAAAAAAAGTCCCCGATTCTTGCGAATCGGGGACCAACGGGGGGTTAACGTTTACTGCCCTGGCAAACAGCGGAGCCAGAAGCCGGGGCTACTCGGGACCGGAAGGCGTCACCTTGGACGAAGGTATCCGCTCCGGCTACCCCTTGATCATTACTGGCGATACTTGGTTTCGGCTTCCTTCTCGCAGATATCCTTGGCGTTGCCGCTCATTGAATCGCACTTCGCCTTCGCGACCTTGAATTCGGCCTCTCGCTTGTCCTCATTGGCTTCAGCATTGGTGGCGGCGTTTTTCTTCGCCGCCTTGGCATCGGCTATGGCGCTCTTTTCCGCGGCCTTGGCTTCCTTGACGCAAACGTCCTTCGGGTTGCCGCCGAGGTCGTTGCACCTGGCACGGGCTTCCTTGTACTCAGCTTTTGCCTGGCTCACTGCCTCGTCGTGCTGCACGTCGGCTGCGCGCTTGGCATCGTGCGACACCTCGTCCGCGCGGACCGTGCTGCTCAATGACAGACCGAATATGATCGCGGCCCCTGCTGTAAGCAGGCGATCGCGCCAGACGGCTCCGGTAGAGGGTTGCAGAAAATCGTTGTGTGTGTGCATGGTCTTCTCCTAGTGAGGGTTAAAAAATAATTCACGTCGTTGTCAAGTCGCGCCGCGCGAATTTCTCCGGGTTCAGGTTCCCTGATTCACAGTCTTTCACCTGGTGCTCGGCCTCGTCGCGACACGCGCCACCTATGCTGCTTGCTTCGCCATCATTTCTCCGGTATGGGCCAGCCGGATTATTTTCCAACATCGGCCTGACGGGACGCCGGCTGGTCCCTTACATTGCCCCCTTCGTCTTCCCAGCGCTGCACGTCTTCCTTCAGTTCGCGCCTGTCCTTGCGCCTGCGAAGGTCGCGAGCCGCATTCCCCAATATCGCGCCAGCCCAGATACCCAGACCGAGAATCAGAAAACGTTTGCTCATTTGTGTTTTCCTCTAAGCCTTTATTGTTTTCGCCCGTCCCCTGCGTGGCTTGATCATCGCCGCGTCCGGTCCGGATTCGAAGACCGGACCCTGTATTGCGGCTGGCCCTGAGACCGATTCATCCCTCTGCGGCAAGCGTTGTTTACGGTGCCGACTCACCGTTGAAGGAGCATCCAGGGACCGCTCCCACGTCGGGGCATCCCGATGCACAGTTGCCATCCCGGCGGTGTAGCGCGAGGCCAGCACCAATGGGGTAACGACCATCGTCGACAACAAGGTCGTGTAGAACAAAGCAAATAGCAGAATGCTGGCGAATCCTCTTGTCTTCACGATGACCCCTTTCCCTGTCGATCCGGAGCGCCTGCGATTGGCAAGCGTTCCGGCTCCGAGCGGCGCGATGTGACGCCGACTACTTCACCCGAATGTCGTTCTTGACCGACGTCACACCCTTGATGCCGCGAGCTACCTCGGCGGCATGGCTCACGTCGCCTGCGTCGGCTACGAAACCGCTCAATTGGACTGTGCCCTTGAAGGTCTCGACGTTGATTTCGGCCACCTTCAGCGTTTTGTCACCGAGGTAAGCGGCCTTGACCTTGGATGTGATCCAGGAATCATCGACGTACTCGCCGGTGCTTTCCTTTTGTGCGGTGCCTGCGCACCCCAGGACGACGGACAACAGAACGGCGGAAAGCAACAATTGAAAAACGCGATTGACTGCTTGCATTGAGAATCTCCTTGATTAAATTTGAATTTGAAAAGTCTTCAGATCCCGGATACCGGGATCGTCATATGCGCCCCATTACCACCAGTAGGACAACGACCAGGACAACGGCGCCCAGAACGCCGCTGGGTGCATAGCCCCAGCTCCTGCTATAGGGCCAGCTCGGAATGGCGCCGATCAGTAACAGAATCACGACGACGAGCAACAATGTTCCCAATGTCATTTCACTCTCCTTGGTTCAGGTGACAGCTGGCGCAGGCGCGCGTCGAG
>JANOGH010000595.1:0-5030 GCA_031414075.1 Betaproteobacteria bacterium
ATGCGATCGCGCCGGGTTGCTTCCCAACTGGCGCGTGCTTCGCCGCCGGGCACCTGGAAGCTTGGTGCGTAATACGCCAGATAGGCGTCGGCGTTTTTGCTCGACCATGCCCTGGCCCAGCCGTTCACCGCAGCGAGCACGGCGTCGGTTTCCGCTTTCGCCGTTTGCGCTGCCGGTTTGGTCGCGGCTGTCGCCGGTTTCTCGGTGGTGGCAGGCGTCGGAGCAGCGGCGGCGGGTTGCGCCGGTTCCAGCGATCCCTTGCCGGGCACCACGCTGCCGGAGAACAGATCCTTGATCATCGCCAGCTTGGTCTGCGCGGCGGCATTGCTGCGATCCAGTTGCAGCGCCTTGTCGTAGGCCTCGCTCGCCATCTTGGCGTAGACGTCGCCGAGGTTCTCGTGCGCGATCGCATAGCTCGGATGGGTGCGGATCGCCATTTCCAGCGACTTGCGCGCTTTGTCGTACTGACCCTGAGAGGCGTAGAGCACAGCCAGATTGTTATAGGGTTCCGGCAGTTCCGGATAATCCTCGGTCAGCGACGTGAACACTTTGATCGCGTCGGCCGGCTTGTTCTGCTCGGTCAGGATCAGGCCCTTGAGGAAGCGCGCCCGGGCATCGCGCGGATTGGCGGTGATTACCGTTTCGACTTTCTCCAGCGCCCCGGCATAGTTGCCCTGCTTGAAAAGCTTGCTGGCGTCATCAAAGCTGTTGGCGGCAAATCCGGCCTGCGTCTGCGACAGCAGCAGCAGAACAGTGCCCAGCGCCAAGAGTGGAATTCGGCTCATGTGTTAAACTTTACCTCAATAAAAAACGGTAGGTTATTGTAATTAATAGCAGATTCTACCAGTTGCACGCTTCTGTCCACAATCTGAAAATAACCCGGCCCAAGCTGTCATAGCTTAAGCCCGCAACCAAGCTTTCCGGCCGCTCCGATGATGAAGATATATAACTCGCTGACCCGTGCCAAAGAAACTTTTGTTCCGATCTCACCGGGCAAGGTCGGCATGTACGTATGCGGCATGACGGTGGACAACTATTGTCACCTCGGCCACGCGCGCTTCATGTTGGCATTCGACGTGGCAAAGCGCTGGCTCTGCGCGTCCGGATTCGATGTGACCTATGTTCGCAATATCACCGACATCGAAGACAAAATCATCCGGCGCGCGGCGGAAAACAAAGAGCCGATCGATGCGCTCACCGGGCGTTTTATCCGCGCCATGGACGAAGATGCCGCCGCCCTCGGTGTGCTGAAACCGGATCTCGAGCCGCGTGCCACTGACAACGTCCCGCAAATGATCGACTTGATCGGTCAATTGATCAACAAGGGCTTCGCCTATCAGGCGAAAAACGGCGATGTCTACTACGCCGTGCGCGAATTCCGCGGTTACGGCAAGCTTTCGGGCAAGTCGCTCGACGAATTGCAGGCGGGCGAACGCGTCGAAGTGGACGTGAACAAGCGCGACCCGCTGGACTTCGTGCTGTGGAAATCGGCCAAGCCGGGGGAGCCATCATGGGATTCACCGTGGGGCAAGGGCCGGCCGGGCTGGCATATCGAGTGCTCGGCCATGAGTGAGCGTTATCTCGGCGAACATTTCGACATCCACGGTGGCGGGCAGGACCTGCAGTTCCCGCACCACGAAAACGAGATCGCGCAATCCGAGGGCGCGCACGGTCACGTGTTCGTGAACTACTGGATGCACAACGGCTTCGTGCGCGTGGACGACGAGAAGATGTCCAAGTCGCTCGGCAATTTCTTCACCATACGCGAAGTTCTGGCCAGATACGATGCCGAAGTCGTGCGCTTTTTCATCGTCCGCGCACACTACCGCAGCCCGCTGAATTATTCGGACCAGCATCTCGACGACGCAAAGGGCGCGTTGACGCGCCTGTATACGGCGCTTAGGGCGGTGCCCGCTAAAGACGTGCCGATAGACTGGACGCATCCGTCCGCCGCGCGTTTTCGCGAGGCAATGAACGACGACTTCAACACGCCCGAGGCTATCGCGGTACTGTTTGAACTGGCTAGTGAGCTGTACCAAGGCGGGTCTGAAACGGCGGCTGCACAACTAAAGGCTCTTGCTGGGGTACTCGGACTGCTTCAACGGGATCCGACCTCTTATCTTCAGAGTAGGCCAGTTATTAGGCCGGGTACGGGTCAACTCGGAATTACAGGGAGCCAACCCGGTGTTGTGAGTGAGATGAACAAGGATCAAATTGAAGAAAGAATTGGGGCGCGATTGACAGCCCGCAAAGTGAAGAACTTCGCCGAGTCCGATCGCATCCGCGACGAATTGCTCGCGGCAGGTATCGTGCTGGAAGACGGGCCCGCGGGCACGACGATCTGGCGCCGCAAGTAACTTGGCAGCGTCAGCGTGAAAAAGGGCCGCAGAGCGACCCTTTTTTGTTCTTCAGAAAATACACTCAGACTTACGGTTCGAAGAATTCGCGCACCTTGTCCATCCAGCTCTTGGCGCGGGGATTGTGGCGACCGCTGTCGCGTTCGTTGATTTGCTCGAGTTCCAGCAGCATCTCCTTTTGCCGCGCCGTGAGGTTCACCGGCGTTTCCACGACGACGTGGCAGAGCAGATCGCCAAAGGACTGGCTGCGCACGCCCTTGATGCCTTTGCCGCGCAGCCTGAACACTTTCCCCGACTGGGTTTCCGCGGGTATCTTGATCTTGGCGTAACCGTCCAGCGTCGGGATCTCGATCTCGCCGCCTAGCGCCGCCTTGCTGAAGCTGACCGGCATTTCGCAGTGCAGGTCATTGCTCTCGCGCGTGAACACGTCGTGCGGGCGGATATGCATCACCACATACAGATCGCCTGGCGGCCCGCCGTTGACGCCGGCCTCGCCCTCGCCGGTCAGACGGATGCGATCGCCTTCGTCGACGCCGGGCGGAATTTTCACCGACAGCGTTTTCTGCTTCTTCAGGCGTCCCGCACCGCTGCAGGTCGCGCAGGGATTCTGTACCACCTTGCCGCTGCCGTGGCATTTCGGGCAGGTCTGCTGAATCGAGAAAAATCCCTGGGTCATGCGCACCTGGCCCTGGCCATTGCAGGTCGGGCAGGTGATCGGCTGGCTGCCGGGTTTCGCACCGGAACCTTTGCAGGTCTCGCACTCCTCCATGGTCGGAATGCGGATGCGCGTTTCGGTCCCGCGCGCCGCTTCTTCCAGCGCGATTTCGAGGTTGTAGCGCAGATCCGCGCCGCGGTAGACGTTGGAGCGGCCGCGCCCTGCGCCGAAAATGTCCCCGAAGATGTCGCCGAAGGCGTCGGCGAAGCCGCCGCCGGCTGCGCCGGCCCCCATGCCGGAGTGCGGGTTCAACCCGGCATGGCCGTATTGGTCGTAGGCAGCGCGTTTGCCGGAGTCGCTGAGCACTTCGTAGGCTTCTTTCGCCTCCTTGAATCGCTCTTCCGCCTTCGGTTGGTCCGGATTGCGGTCCGGATGATGTTTCATCGCCAGTTTGCGATAAGCCTTTTTGAGGTCCTCGTCGGAAACATCGCGATTGACGCCGAGCACTTCGTAATAGTCGCGTTTCGCCATTTAGTTCTTTCGCCGCAAGGTCGTTGCCCCGCTTTCCCAGACAAAACAAGGGGTGAGCCGGATTGCCGTCTCACCCCTCACGCCAGCGCCTGACTCGCGTCAGGCCGATTTCTTCTTGTCCTTCACTTCCTCGAATTCGGCATCCACTACGTTGCCTTCGTCGGCGTTGCCGCTGCCGGCTTCGGACTTCTGCGCAGTGCCGCCTTCGGGCTGCTGCTGCGCGTACATCTTCTCGGCAAGCTTGTGCGACGCTTCCGTCAGGGACTTCGTTCTGGCTTCGATCGCGCCCTTATCGGAGCCCTTGATGGCTTCCTCCGCATCCTTGATCGAACTTTCGATTGCGGCCTTCTCGTCCGCATTGATCTTGTCGCCATGCTCGGTGAGCGATTTCTTCACGGCGTGGATCAGCGCATCGGCCTGGTTGCGCGCGTCAACCAGCTCACGGGCCTGGCGGTCCTCGTCCGCGTGCTCTTCGGCATCCTGGACCA
Source organism: Betaproteobacteria bacterium (assembly GCA_031414075.1). Lineage (GTDB taxonomy): Bacteria > Pseudomonadota > Gammaproteobacteria > Burkholderiales > JACQAP01 > JACQAP01. Next base: position 4,032 of record JANOGH010000595.1, read on the forward strand.
TGCGCTTGATCTCGTCCTCCTTGAGCCCCGAATTCGCCTGGATCTTGATCTTGTTTTCCTTGCCCGTGGCCTTGTCCTTGGCCGAAACATGCAGGATGCCGTTGGCGTCGATGTCGAACGTGACCTCGATTTGCGGCAGTCCGCGCGGTGACGGCGGAATGTCGGACAGGTTGAACTGACCCAGGCTCTTGTTGCCGGCGGCCATCTCGCGCTCGCCCTGCAGCACGTGAATCGTGACCGCGGTCTGGTTGTCGTCCGCGGTCGAGAACACCTGCTGCGCCTTGGTCGGGATCGTCGTGTTCTTCTGGATGAGCTTGGTCATTACGCTGCCGAGCGTCTCGATGCCGAGCGACAGCGGCGTCACGTCCAGCAGCAGAACGTCCTTGACTTCGCCTTGCAGCACGCCGGCCTGGATCGCAGCGCCGATCGCGACCGCCTCGTCGGGATTGACGTCTTTACGCGGCTCCTTGCCGAAGATCTCCTTGACCTTGTCCTGCACCTTGGGCATGCGGGTCATGCCGCCGACCAGGATCACGTCGGCAATGTCATCGAGCTTCACGCCGGCATCCTTGATGGCGATGCGGCAGGGCTCGACCGTTTTCTGGATCAATTCCTCGACCAGGCTTTCAAACTTGGCGCGGGTGATCTTGACGGCCAGATGCTTCGGTCCGGAAGCATCGGCTGTGATGTAGGGAAGGTTCACTTCGGTCTGCTGCGTGGAGGAAAGTTCGATCTTTGCCTTCTCGGCGGCTTCCTTCAGACGCTGCAGCGCGAGCACGTCGTTGCGCAGGTCGATGCCCTGATCTTTCTTGAATTCGTCGGCCAGATAGTCCATCAAACGCTGATCGAAGTCTTCCCCGCCGAGGAAGGTGTCACCGTTGGTCGAGAGGACTTCGAACTGGTGTTCCTTGTCGACTTCCGCAATCTCGATGATGGATACGTCGAAGGTACCTCCGCCCAAGTCATAGACCGCGATCTTGCGGTCGCCTTCCCTCTTGT
>JANOGH010000596.1:0-2284 GCA_031414075.1 Betaproteobacteria bacterium
CACGCCCTACGCCTGGACCGATGCCTTCAACAGTGCGGACAAGGATGCGCTCCAGGTGATCGACAAACGCACGCTGGAAGTGGTGAAGACGCTGCGCCCGTCACCGGGCAAGACCGCCGCACACGTCGAGTTCACGCGCGACGGGCGTTACGCGTTGGCAAGCGTCTGGGACGACGATGGCGCCATCGTCGTGTACGACGCGACCACGCTGGAAGAGGTGAAGCGCCTGCCGATGCGAAAGCCGGTGGGCAAGTACAACGTGTTCAACAAGATCACCCGGTCTAGCGGGACGAGTCATTGACGCCGGCGCGGCGCCCTCCCGACAACAATGGGTGTTGGGCGGAGATTGATTCAGGTCAAGGAGCTCCGTGCACCCCGGGCATACCTTGGACAGGCTATATTCGAGTCTAGCGAACTCAATAAAGGGAGAATCACCATGAAGCGCAGATCTGCAGCAGTTGCATTGTCGCTGGCGTTGATCGTGGCGCCGACTGCCCAAGCCGACGATTCCGACCTTGCGCAAGGCGAGAAACTCTATACGTCGGAGTGCAAGATCTGCCACGGCGCCGTTTCGCAGAAGACGGGCCTTGACGCGCCCGGGCCTTCGCAACCGTCCTTCCGCCTGGCGATGCATCATGCGCAGGAGTCGACGATGTTCGATATCCCTGTGGGAATGATCGCGGATCCCGCAGGAGCAGTGGGAGCCGCGCTTTTCGGCGCGGCAGGCGAACCGATCGCTTTCACCGTGCCCTATGGGCCGCATCTGCGCGGCGTCATCGGGCGTCCGGCGGGAACCGTCGAAGGGTGGCGCTATTCGCCGACGTTGCTCAAGACGCTCAAAGGGATGGAGTGGACCGAAGCTGCGCTCGACGTCTGGATGACCAGTACGCAGGCCTGGGTACCCGGCGTTTACATGTTTTACAGGCAGCCGAACGCGGAGATCCGCCGCAAGATCATCCTGTACCTGAAAGCCAATCCGTAATCCGGCACAGCGTCAAACGAAATGAAACCGGCACAGCTATCGGCTGCTGACGAGCCGGCGTGGCTCCGGTTTTCCTAATCCGGTTTGCCATCCCGGCGAGACCTCGCGAGCATCGGCCAGTACACGATCAGGTAGATGAGGAAGGCCGTGCTCCACGCGGCCCCTGCCGCAACGAGCAGGACACCATAGTGCGCCGGCGCCGCCAGGGGGCCGAAAACCCGGATCGCCGCACCGACGTGCACCAGCACGTATGCCGTCGTTTCGGCGCGGCCCACCAGGAGCGGACGGCCGGAGTGACCGCGAGCCGTGCGCGTGATCATGCCGATGATCGTTCCGCTGACCGCGCCGGCACCGAGCGCGTGGATGAACAACGCGCCCGGTACGCCGAGTTCCATCGCCGACAGCGCAAGGAGCAACATCCCGACCGGTATCCACGCATAGGACAGGTGCAGAATCCAGAGAATCGGGCTGCGCCGCGTCGACAACGGATCCCATAGCGCCAGCCGGGCCGCATGCAACGCCGCCGCAACCAACGCCAACGGCGCAAGCAGCCAGGCCGGGGCGCCTGAGAGTTGCGCGACCAGCGTCGCGGCCAGCGCGCCGATCGCGCCAGCGTCCAGCCCTTTGACGCGGCGGATGCGTGCGGACCGAATCGCGTTTTGCGTAAAACTGGGCGTGACCCGTCCCGACATGACCGAGACGATGATGACCACCAGAAACAATGCAGCCTGCGCAGGACCCGTCGGCACCAGCGACAGCACGCCGAGCCGCGACAGGTGAAACAGCAGGTTCGCCACGGCGAACAGCAGCAGCAATCCGACGAAGAACAGATTGCGATTGCCGCTGCGCTTCAGCGGGAACCACAGGCTCAACGCGACCAGCGGCAGGAAAGCGCCATCCACGATGGCGGCAAGCAGTCCCGGCCCGGTAAGCATCGCCACGCGCCCCGCCACCCAAAGGGCTGCCAGTGCCGCCAGGCTGCGGCCGGTCGGGGTCGGCAGCCCGGTCCAGTTTCGCGCAGCCGTGAACAGAAAACCGGTGATCACCGCGGCGGCGAAGCCGAACACCATCTCGTGCGCGTGCCAGGCTATTCCAGCCAGGTTCCCCACCTGCGGCACCATACCGTGCCATTGCGCCACCCAGAGCGGAACGCTGAGCGATGCAAGCAGGGCCGCGAGCAGATAGAACGGACGGAATCCGAGGTCGAACAGCGCGAAGCGATTCGACGCGGCGTCAACGGCAGGTTTTTGCATGGGTGGGGGGGAACTATCGACAGCGACAGCTTAGCGGACGCGATGAGAT
>JANOGH010000597.1:0-3066 GCA_031414075.1 Betaproteobacteria bacterium
CTCCGGGAGAGGGCCGGGGTGAGGGATTGAGCGTTTCAACTGTCATCAATTACGGAACGCTCAATAGCCGGCCCCGGCCCGCCAGCCATTCTCCACAGGCAGGGGCGTCTTCATGAATTGCAGGCTAAGATCGCGTCCGATTGCCGGGCGCTCGCCAGCAGCATAGACTATCCGTTCGATTCAAGGTTTTCTCGCGTCCCGGTAAATTTCTTGCCAGAATGGGTCGTGAATAAAAATTCGGGAACCGTTGCAGAAGGTTCCCATTCGGAGGAGTTCTCATGCCCATCAACATAGCAATGACAGTCAACGGCAAACCCGTCACGGCGCAAATCGAGCCGAGAACGCTGCTGGTTTCCCTGCTTCGCGAACAATTGCGCCTGACCGGCACGCATATAGGTTGCGACACGGCGCAGTGCGGAGCTTGCACCATCCACATGAACGGCAAGGCGGTCAAGTGCTGCAACATGCTGGCAGCCCAGGCGCAGGACGCGGAGATTGTCACCATCGAGGGCATTGCCCGCGCCGACGGGACCCTGCACCCGATGCAGGAAGCGTTCCGCGATCATCACGGCCTGCAGTGCGGCTTCTGCACCCCGGGGATGGTGATGAGCGCGATCGATATCGCCAAGAGCCACAGCAACCTTACGGAAGAAGTCGTCCGTGCCGAGCTGGACGGCAATATGTGCCGCTGTACGGGTTACCACAACATTGTCAAAGCCGTGCTTGCTGGCGCGCAAACCATGAGGAGTTGAGCCATGGCCGACATGAACCTGATCGGCGCTTCGGTGAAGCGCAAAGAGGACTACCGGTTCCTGACCGGAGCCGGCACCTATACGGACGACGTCAGGATCGATCGACAGAGCTACGCATATTTCCTGCGCTCGCCGCACGCGCATGCCAGTATCCGCGGTATCAACACGGACAAGGCGAAGAAAGCGCCCGGCGTGCTCGGCGTATTCACCGGACAGGACATCGCCGCGGCGAAGATCAACGGGCTGCCCTGCGGCTGGCTGATTACCGACGTCAACGGTCAGCCGATGAAGGAGCCGCCGCACCCGGTCCTGGCACAAGGCAAGGTGCGCTACGTCGGAGACCATGTCGCCGTGGTGATCGCCGAATCGTACTGGCAGGCGAAGGACGCCGCGGAATCCATCGAAGTCGACTATCAAGTCCTGCCGGCGGTGGTCGACGTAGCCGCTGCGCGCAAGAAGGGCGCGCCCGCGATCCACGACATCGCGCCGGACAACACTTGCTACCTCTGGGCGCTGGGTGACAAGGGCGCGGTGGACAAGGCATTCGCCTCCGCGCATCACATCACGCGGCTGGAATTCATCAACAACCGGCTGATTCCGAACGCCATCGAGCCTCGCGCGGCCATCGGCAACTACAGCCGGGCGGACGAAAGCTACACGCTGTACGTGGCGAGCCAGAATCCCCATGTCGAGCGGCTGCTGATGTGCGCATTCGTGCTCGGCCTTCCCGAGCACAAGGTGCGCGTCATCGCCCCGGACGTGGGCGGCGGCTTCGGCTCCAAGATCTATCTTTACGCCGAGGATGTCGTCGTCACCTGGGCCTCGAAACAGATCAACCGACCGGTGAAGTGGACTGCGGAGCGCAGCGAATCTTTCCTGTCCGACGCGCATGGACGCGATCACCACACCATCGCCGAGCTGGCGCTCGACAAGGACGGCAAATTTCTGGCGCTGCGGGTCCACACCACGGCCAGCATGGGCGCGTATCTGTCGACCTTTGCGTCCTGCATTCCCACCATCCTGTATGCGACGCTGCTCTCCGGGCAGTACGCGACCCCGGCGATCTACTGCGAAGTGACGGCGGTGTTCACCAACACCGCCCCGGTCGATGCTTATCGCGGCGCCGGCCGGCCGGAGGCAACCTATGTCGTGGAACGCCTGGTGGAGACGGCGGCGCGCGAAATGAAGATCGACCCGGCCGAGATCCGCCGGCGCAACTTCATCACCCAGTTCCCCTACCAGACACCGGTGGCCCTGATGTACGACACCGGCAACTATCACAAGACGCTGGAGCACGCGCTCAAGCTGGCCGACGTAGCGGGCTACCCGGCGCGCAAGGCCGAAGCGGCAAAGCGCGGCAAACTGCGCGGCCTGGGCTATTCCTGCTACATCGAGGCCTGCGGCATCGCACCGTCCAACGTTGCCGGATCGCTGGGCGCCCGCGCCGGATTGTTCGAAGCCGGAGAGGTACGTGTGCATCCGACCGGCAAAGTCACCGTGTTCACCGGCTCGCACAGCCATGGGCAGGGGCACGAGACCACGTTCTCGCAAGTGGTCGCGAGCCGTCTCGGCATACCCGTCGAGGACGTGGACATCGTGCACGGCGACACCGGACGCGTCTTGTTCGGCATGGGCACCTACGGTTCGCGCTCGATTGCGGTCGGCGGCACCGCCATCGTGAAGGCGCTCGACAAGGTCATAGAAAAAGGCAAGAAAATCGCTGCGCACCTGATGGAGGCAGCGGAGACCGACGTAGAGTTCAAGGACGGCATCTTCAAGGTTTCGGGGACCGATAAACAGGTGCCTTTTGCACAGGTATCGCTGACCGCGTATGTCCCGCACAACTATCCGCTGGACAAGCTCGAGCCCGGGCTGAACGAGCAGGCGTTCTACGATCCCACCAACTTTACCTTCCCGGCAGGAAGCTACGTGTGCGAGGTCGAAATCGATCCGGACACCGGCGTGACGCGCATCGCGAGCTTCACGGCGGTGGACGACTTCGGCAATGTCATCAACCCGATGATCGTGGAGGGCCAGGTCCACGGCGGTCTGGTGCAAGGCATCGGCCAGGCTTTGACCGAGAGTTGCCGTTACGACACAGACAGCGGGCAGCTCCTGACCGGCTCCATGCTCGACTACTGCCTGCCCCGTGCCGACGATGTGCCTTCGTTCAAAATCGGCACTGAGGTCACGCCCTGTACGCACAACCCACTCGGCGTAAAGGGCTGCGGCGAAGCCGGCGCGATCGGTGCGCCGCCCGCGCTCATCAACGCCATCACCGATGCGATCGGCGTGCGCGAAATCGAGATGCCGG
>JANOGH010000598.1:0-3651 GCA_031414075.1 Betaproteobacteria bacterium
GATTGGAGCAGATGAATCTATGGCGCTGATGGGCCACCGTCAAGGTGGTCTAAGAGAATCGGGGCCGCGTTAGCGACCCCGTCTAGCCGCTTTGAGCGGCTCACAACTTAAAGCCCCCGGCTTTGCCGGGGGGGATACTTACAATGCCTCCCATGAGCAAAACAGCCGAATCGCTGATCGCAAAATTCAAGTCGCGCACCGCCAATGTCGGCGTGGTTGGTCTCGGCTACGTTGGCCTGCCCCTTGTATGCCGATTCGCCGAGGCAGGCTTTAGAACAACCGGATTCGATATCGATCCGGATAAGGTCGCGACTCTCCGCAAGGGAAAAAGCTACATTGCAACCGTTCCTCACGAAAACGTTGCAACAGCGCTGAACAGGGGATTCGTGGTCACCAGCGACTACTCCCTCTCGGCAGAAACCGATGCGCTGATCATCTGCGTACCGACGCCGCTTACCAGTTCCCGCGAGCCGGATATGCAGTTTATCAACGGCACCATGGAGTCGCTGTTGCCACACCTGCGTTCGGGACAGCTTCTTTCTCTGGAAAGCACAACCTATCCCGGTACGACGGACGAGCTTATCCGTCCGCAGGTCGAGGCAAAAGGGCTACGGCTTGGCGATGATTTTTTTCTGGTTTTCTCCCCAGAAAGGGAAGATCCAGGCAATGCGCGCTATTCGACGCGCACCATCCCGAAGATATGCGGCGGCACGACGCCCGCCTGCCTCGAGGTCGGTCTGGCGCTTTACGGTCAAGCTATCGACGAGGTGGTGCCGGTAAGCTCTACCCGCGTCGCCGAAATGAGCAAGCTACTTGAGAACATCCATCGGGCGGTCAACATTGGCTTGGTAAACGAGATGAAGGTCATCGCCGACCGCATGGGCATCGACATCCACGAGGTCATTCGGGCGGCCGCCACGAAGCCGTTCGGCTTCGTGCCCTACTATCCCGGTCCCGGACTGGGTGGGCACTGCATCCCCATCGATCCGTTCTATCTCACGTGGAAGGCTCGCGCGTACGGAATCAATACGCGATTCATCGAGCTCGCCGGCGAGATCAACCATGCGATGCCCGAATGGGTGGTGAACAAGATTACCCGAGCTCTCAACGATCGAGGCAAAGCAATAAACGGTAGCCACATTTTGGTGCTCGGCATCGCATACAAGAAGAACGTCGACGACGTGCGCGAGTCGCCTGCGGCGGCGATTATGGAGCTATTAAGGGAGCGAGGTGCGATTTTGAACTACTCGGATCCCCATGTGCCGCGTTTCCCGCGGATGCGGGAGCACCGGTTCGATCTTGCGAGCGTTCCGGTGAGCACACAGATCCTCTCGAAACAGGACTGCGTGATTCTGGTAACGGATCACGACAAGTTCGACTTCGAAGCCATATTGGCGCATTCGCGACTGATCGTTGACACGCGCGGCCGCTACCTTGCAGATCGCGCCAACCTGGTGAAGGCCTAGCAGCCCGATGCAAGTCACCTTTTGTTGCCATCTATGGGCGCAACTACCCTGTGGACAGTTGCACCCGCGCGAGACCGCGAGCGAGCGTGCGGCGCAAGTCGCGATCGGCTTTCGCTCATCCGAAGATTTCTTCGACGCGATTTCTCTTTCTTTGACTGATCGTGTTTCCGGCATGACGGGTCGTGCCCGCATTGGGCCCTGCATCTAGATCGCATTCGCCGAAAATCGCGTGATGGACTTCCCGGACGGCGCTCGGAACCTAGGTCTGGCAATGGTCGCAGTGTCGGACGACATTCACCCGATGGGCGCTGAGAACAATCTGGAGCGAAGTGCCGAGGCCAGATTGGCCGGGTTCACCGCGTGGAGCGAGTTAGGCAGGAAGGACCAGACGCGGACGCCAGAATCTTCATCGATGATCGATGCGCCGCGATCCTCCACGAAGTGGAGGTCGGCACCAACAAGGTTATCCTCGAAGCGCGCGGATTGGGAGCCGTCGGAATCCACGCCCGTGCGCGGGCCGGCGGATGAGATGATCCAGCGAATCGTCGAGTGCGTCGGGCGGGACAACCCAGTGTTTGAGGCACTGCCCAATACCCAGCAGCTCTGGATGATCGGCGACTCGAGTATCAAGTCTTGAACGGGCCCGATCCGGTTGCACTCCGGCAGCGTGCGTGCGCCGTGAAGCAAGCCGCCGGGGCGAACGATCGCCGCGGGCATCGCGGAATCCCGCACCACCCGACGCAAGTCGCGTACGCGCGCGATCAGGGAACAGTTCGCCGCCCAATCTCGATGACTGGCAGCTGCATGCCAGCCTGCCGCCCTGCCAGTTCCGCGGTTGCCGACGTCCGGCCCTTGCACGTGGGACTTCCCAGAACGTCGAAATGCGATAACCTTACGAAATATGCATGCGGGCCGGGCTCGCTGTTATGGAGAAAGAATTTGCGATGGCACACGAAGACCTGACTCGGGAACAGCGCGTGGAAGGATCATCCGACCGCGCCTTTGGTCTGGTCTTTGCCGGCGTGTTCCTGGTAATTTCTTGTTGGCCGTTGTTGCACGGAGAAGCGCCGCGGTGGTGGGCGACCGGTGTAGCTGCGGTATTTGCGCTGGTTGCCCTGCGCAAGCCGGCGCTGCTTGCAAGGCCGAACCGACTGTGGATGAAGCTCGGCATTCTGCTGGGCAAGATAGTCAGCCCGATCGCGTTGGGCGTCCTTTTCTACGGCGGACTTACCCCGGTCGGAGCACTGATGCGGCTCGCTGGGAAAGACCCGCTGCGCCTCAAGCTCGATGCCAGTGCAGACTCGTACTGGATCCCGCGTGAGCCGCCCGGCCCTCCGCCCGATTCCATGACCAACCAATTTTAGGAAATCGCAATGGCGTTTATCAAGGAACTGTGGGCGTTCATGCGCGCCCGCAAGAAATACTGGCTCTGGCCGATCTTCCTGGTCATGGCGCTTTTGGGCGTGCTGATCGTGCTGGCACAGGGCTCGGCAGTCGCGCCCTTCATCTACACCCTGTTCTGAGGAGGCGGCGTCTTGCGCATTCTCGGAATCTCCGCTTTTTATCACGACAGCGCTGCGGCGCTGGTCGATGAGGGCCAGATCGTTGCCGCAGCGCAGGAAGAGCGCTTTTCGCGCAAGAAGCATGATTCCCGGTTTCCGTTCAATGCGATCCGCTATTGCCTGAGCGAGCGCGGGATCGAACTGGAAGGCGTCGACCACGTCGTGTTCTACGACAAGCCGTTCCTCAAGTTCGAACGGCTGGTCGAAACTTACCTGGCTTTCGCTCCACGCGGAATCAAGTCGTTTTCGATGGCAATTCCGCTGTGGCTGAGGGAGAAGCTGTTCCTGAAGGACTTGCTGAACAAGGAGTTGGAGAAACTCGGCGGGCGCGTCGGCTGGAAGGGGCAGTTGCTGTTCAGCGAACATCATTTAAGCCACGCGGCCAGCGCGTTTTTTCCGTCTCCGTTTGAAGAGGCCGTGGTGCTCACGATGGACGGCGTCGGGGAATGGGCGACGACTTCCGCCGCAATCGGCAGAGGAAACAGCCTTGAAGTATTCAAGGAGATCCACTTTCCCCACTCGCTGGGTCTGCTGTATTCGGCGCTGACCTACTACACCGGATTCAAGGTCAACTCCGGGGAATACAAGGTCATGGGACTCGCTCCCTATGGGGAGCCCAAGTA
>JANOGH010000599.1:0-3130 GCA_031414075.1 Betaproteobacteria bacterium
CGCGGTTCTCGGTGCCGGCGTCATGGGTGCGCAGATCGCAGCCCAACTGGTCAATGCCGGGGTCGAAGCGATCCTGTTCGAGCTGCCGGCGAAAGAGGGTAGTCCGAACGACAACGTGCGCAAGGCCATCGACGGGCTGAAGAAACTCGAGCCCAGTCCGCTGTCCGTGGCCGTTCGCGCGGACTTCATCCAGGCAGCGAATTACGACCAGGATCTGGCGTTGCTGAAGGAGTGCGACGTCGTCATCGAGGCGATTTCCGAGCGCATGGACTGGAAGAAGGCGCTATACGAGAAGGTCGCGCCCCATCTTGGCGAGAACGCGATATTTGCGAGCAATACATCCGGGCTTTCGATCAATTCTCTTTCCGAAGCAATGCCGGCCCATGCCCGCACCCGTTTCTGTGGCGTGCATTTCTTCAATCCACCACGCTATATGCATCTGGTGGAGCTGATTCCCGGTCGCACCACCGATCCGGCGATCCTCGATCAACTCGAGGAATTTCTGGTTACTACCCTCGGCAAGGGTGTCATTCGTGCCAAGGACACGCCCAATTTCATCGCCAACCGGGTTGGCGTGTTTTCGATTCTGGCGGCTTTCCACCACACCCATAAGTTCGGTTTGGGGTTCGACGAAGTCGACGCGCTGACCGGCTCGCTGATCGGCCGGCCGAAGAGCGCCACGTATCGCACTGCCGATGTGGTCGGGCTGGACACGCTTGCGCACGTCATCAACACCATGAAGGAAACGCTGCCGGGAGATCCATGGCACAAGTATTACGACGCGCCGGACTGGTTCAAACAACTCATCGATCAGCAGGCGCTCGGTCAGAAAGCAGGGCGCGGCATCTACCGCAAGCAGGGCAAGGAAATCCAGGTCCTCGACCTGGGAAGCAAGGACTACCGGCCTGCCGCGGGCAAAGCCGACGAGTCGGTTGTTGCCATCCTGAAGAACAAAAACGTCGCACAACGTTTCGCACAGTTGCGCGCGAGCCAGCATCCCCAGGCGCAGTTCATGTGGGCAGCATCGCGCGACATGCTGCATTACTGCGCGGTGCACCTGGAGGCCATTGCCGATAGCGCGCGCGATCTGGACTTGGCCATGCGCTGGGGCTTTGGCTGGAATCAGGGACCGTTCGAAATCTGGCAGGCTGCCGGCTGGCGGCCGATGGCGAAGTGGATCGCGGACGACATCGCCGCCGGCAAGACCATGGCTGCCGTGCCCTTGCCCGCCTGGGTGACCGAACCGGGGCGCGATGGCGTGCACGAGGCACAGGGTTCGTGGAGTGTGGCGGCGCGAAACTACCAGCCGCGTTCGAGTTTGCCGGTCTACCGCCGCCAGCCGTTCCCCGATCGCCTCATCAGCGAGACGGCGGCGTACGGCACTACCGTGTTCGAAACCGATGCGGTGCGCCTGTGGAGCACCGGCGACGAAATCGGCATCATCAGTTTCAAGACCAAGATGCACGCCATCGGCGAGGACGTGCTCGACGGGGTCATGCAAGCCATCGACGAGTCAGAACGCAACCTCAAGGGACTGATCCTCTGGCAGACCGAGCCGCCGTTTTCGGTCGGCGCCAATCTGTCCGGCGGGGCAGCGCGCAAGAGCGAGCAGAAGCCGGCCGCCTTTGCGTCGATGATGAAGAAGTTCAAGCGCGAAGCGGAGTCGGCCATGCTCAAAGCGGCTTTCAAACTGAACGTGGCCGATTCGCTGATGGCCGGGCGCCTGGAGAAAGTGGAGCAAGTAGTCGAACAGTTTCAGGCGACCTCGCAGGCACTGCGCTACGCCATGATTCCGACCATCGCGGCGGTGGACGGCATGGCGCTGGGTGGCGGCTGTGAGTTCACGATGCATTGCGATCGCGCGGTGGCCTCGCTGGAAAGCTACATCGGTATGGTCGAGGCTGGCGTGGGTTTGCTGCCCGCCGGCGGCGGCTGCAAGGAGTTCGCCATGCGGGCGGCGGCCGAGGCCAAGGGCGGCGACGCATTCCCCTTCCTCAAGAACTACTTCCAGAACGTGGCAACGGCGCAAGTCGGCAAGAGCGCGGAGCATTCGCGCGAACTGGGGTTTTTGCGACCCAGCGACCGCATCGTGATGAACCGGTTCGAATTGCTCCATGCCGCCAAGGCGGAACTCCATGCAATGGCCGAGGCCGGCTATCGTCCGCCACTGCGGGCGCGCAACATCCCGGCAGCAGGGCGCAGCGCGATCGCCACGTTCAAGATGGCGATGGCCAACATGCTCGCCGGCCGCACCATCTCGGAGCACGATTTCCTGATCGGCGGCAAAGTCGCGTACGTCATGTGCGGCGGCGACGTCGAACCCGGCACGCTGCTCACTGAGGAGTGGTATCTCGATCTCGAGCGCCAGGCCTTCATGGAACTCATCGCAACTGAAAAAACGCAGGCCCGTATCGAGCAAATGCTCAAAACCGGCAAGCCGTTGCGAAACTAGAACCCATTAGCCGCCAAGACGCCAAGAGCGCCAAGAAATTCAGAATCAGATCTTTCGACGCAACGGACGAAAAGGAGTATCGAATTCACATGTGCCAAGCAAACAATGAGAGTCGCTGTGATACCTGCTCCATAACATTTTTGTCATATTTTCTTGGCGCTCTTGGCGTCATGGCGGCATAGACTTTAGGAGCTAGAGATGAGCAGGCAGGTACAGGATGCATACATCGTAGCTGCGACGCGAACACCGGTGGGCAAGGCGCCGCGCGGTGTGTTAAGGCATGCTCGCCCCGACGACATGCTCGCGCACGTTTTGAAGAGCGCGCTTGCGCAAGTGCCGGGTCTCGATCCGTCCGTCATTGACGACGTCGTCGTCGGCTGCGCGATGCCGGAAGCCGAGCAGGGCATGAACGTGGCGCGCATCGCCTTGCTGCTCGCCGGATTTCCGAACACCGTTTCGGGGGTGACGCTGAACCGATTCTGCTCGTCCGGCCTGCAAGCGGTCGCGACCGCCGCGGACCGGATACGCCTGGGTGAAGCGGACGTGATGATCGGCGCTGGCACCGAGAGCATGAGCATGATCCCGATGCTCGCCCGCATGGCGATCAACGCCGACGTGTTTGCCCGCGACGAGAACCTGGGCATCGCCTATGGCATGGGACTCACCGCGGAGAAGGTC
>JANOGH010000600.1:0-1781 GCA_031414075.1 Betaproteobacteria bacterium
CTGCACGAGTTTGCGGTCACCATCATGGCCGCCGTGCTGGTGTCCGGGTTCGTTTCGCTCTCGCTCACGCCGATGCTGTGCAGTCGCTATCTCAGGCCTCACTCGCAGCAAAGCCACGGCGCGCTTTACCGCATGAGCGAGCGCGCCTTCGACGCCGTGCGCAATCTCTACGACGGCACTCTGCGCTGGTCGATGAAACATCGGCGCATCGTGATGATCGCGTTCGTAGGGATTTTCGCCGTCACGGCCTGGCTGTTTTCTGCCATGCCCAAGGGCTTCCTGCCGAGCATCGACACCGGCCAGCTCCTGGTCTTCACGGAGGCGGCCCAGGACATCGGCTTCGAGGCGATGGCCGAGAAGCAGCGTGCGGCCGCGAACATCGTGCGCAACGACCCGAATATCGAGGCCGTTGCCGCCTTCGTCGGTCCTTCGCCCTCGGGTTCCAGCCAGACGCTGAACCTCGGCCGTATGTTCGTGAAGCTCAAACCGCGCAAGGAACGACTCCACGCCGACGCGATCATCCAGCAACTGCGGCCGAAGCTGCAGTCCATTCCGGGCCTTCGCGTTTACATCCAGAACATCCCGGCGATCCGCATCGGCGGCAAGATCACGAAGAGCGAGTACCAGTACACGCTGCAGGATGCCGACACCGAAGAGCTTTACCGCTGGGCGCCGGTCCTCGAAGCCAAGCTGCGCAGCCTGCCGGAATTCCTCGATGTCACCAGCGATCTGCAAGTCACCAATGCCACGGTGACGGTCGATATCGACCGCGACCGGGCCTCGTCCCTCGGTGTGTCCGCCGGGCAGGTCCAGGATGCGCTTTACAGTGCCTTCGGCGCCCGGCAGGTGTCGACCATTTACACCCCGAGCAACCAATACTGGGTCATTCTTGAATTGCTGCCGGAGTTCCAGACCGGGCCGGACGCGTTGTCTCTCCTGTATGTGCGATCGAGCGCGGGCACGCTTGTGCCACTGTCCGCTGTGGCGCGAATCGGCAGCGGCGTCAGCCCGCTGACGGTAAACCATCAGGGCCAATTGCCGGCTGTAACACTCTCGTTTAATTTGAAGGCGGGCGTGTCGCTCAGCCAGGCAATTGAAAAGGTGAACACCCTGATCGCAGAGCTTCGCATTCCGCCCACGCTGATCGGTAATTTCCAGGGTGCGGCCCAGGCGTTCCAGTCTTCGCTCACCGGCATGGGGCTGCTGCTGATCATGTCCGTCTTCGTGATCTACCTGATCCTGGGCATTCTCTACGAAAGCTATATTCACCCGATCACGATTCTCTCCGGCCTGCCCACGGCGGGACTGGGCGCGCTGCTGACGTTGATGCTGTTCAAGCTGGACCTGAACATGTACGGTTTCGTGGGCCTCATCATGCTCATCGGCATCGTCAAGAAGAACGCCATCATGATGATCGACTTCGCCATCGAAGCGCAGCGCAAGGAAGGTAAGCCCCCGGAGCAGGCGATCTATGAGGCCTGCCTGATCCGGTTCCGGCCGATCATGATGACCACCATGGCGGCGCTGATGGGCACGTTGCCGATCGCGCTCAGTCTCGGTGCGGGCTCCGAAGCGCGCCGCCCGCTGGGTCTCGCGGTCGTCGGCGGGTTGCTGGTCTCGCAGCTGCTGACCCTGTACATCACGCCGGTCGTCTACTTGTATCTCGAGAACGCCAGGACCTGGAATGAACGACGTCGCGGTCGCGCCCAGGCCGTGGCCGCAGACGCGTGACGGTAGATTGAATTTACCGGGCGACCACCAATCGAACGCTGTACTGTTAA
>JANOGH010000601.1:0-6153 GCA_031414075.1 Betaproteobacteria bacterium
CGCGTCGTTCCTGAATCGCGTCATCGGCGAGTTCCTGAAGAGCTAGAATCCAGACCTTTCACCACCTAACAATGGGAATATTGGCTGTCTCAACCTGACTCCGGATCGCCCCTACAAATGCCGAACATCCAGGTCCACGCATTCGAATCCACCGCCGATGCCACGTGGGCGGCGAAAGTCATGGCCGAATCCGAACCCTGGGCCACGCTGGGCACCGGCTACGATCGCAGCCTGGATCTGCTGAGCAACGCTACGCGAGAGCGTTACCTGGCCCGGGTGGCCGGCGAGCCCGCCGGATTCCTGATGATCAGCATGCAGGGTGCCTTCGTCGGCTACATTCAGCTCCTCGGGGTCGCGCCCGAATTTCGTGGCCGCGGTGTCGGCAAAGCGCTCATCGAATACGCCGAGCGGCGCATTTTCCGCGAGACGCCGAATGTATTTATCTGTGTGTCGGACTTCAATCGCGAGGCGCAGGGCTTCTACGCAAGAATGGGTTATCAGCGCATCGGCGACCTGAAGGACTTCATCATTCCCGGCCACGCAGAGATTCTTCTGCGCAAGACCATCGGACCGATTCGGCCAGGGACCTGAATGTGCAGGCCCGAACATCGCGCAGAAAAATGCAGGGCAGGGGAGGGGGAGTGCGACAATGAATTCCAGCCGTTCACGGTTTCATCTATTGATCCTGGTATCCATGCTCGTTCTGGTCGGTTGCAGCGGCAGGCAAATCTACCAATCCGGCGCGGGCTGGCGGCTGAATGAATGCCAGAAGATCCTGGAAGATTCCGACAGGGCCCGGTGCGTGCAACAAGCCAACAAAGACTACGATACTTACAGCATGGAAAGGAATGCTTCTCCGGAGCAGCGGTAAAAATGAAAAGAATCATCTTCACCGGCATCGCGTGCGTACTGCTGCCGGCCTGCCAGTCCTTCGACAAGACGCTCGATTCCGCCGATCGCGCAATCGCTGTCGCCAACACTCCGACGGCGAAAACCATCACCGATATTGCAAAGTCCGACAATCGCGATGCCGCCATCCGGGAGGGCCTCAAGCGCCGAGCCGAACTTTACGAACGCGATCCGCAAGTCATGATCCGCGACCTCCGTGGGTTGAAGCGCGACTACGACAACCTGGTTTCGGTCCTCACGGGCAACGTCAACCGCAACTGGGGGAAAAAGGAAACGAAGCTGCCCAGCCGTACCAGCTATATCAAGTACACGCAGAACTACAAGAGCCGCGCAATCGTCGACTTCGATGCCGGCACGATCAACGTGGAAACGGTGGACGACAAAGACCCGCGGGCGAGCCTCAGGAATGCCATTGTGACCACGATGCTCACGCCGGATGATCCGCGCGCGGTCGATCTGTTTTCGGACAAATCCATTACCCTCAGCAGCGCGAAGGAACCCTATCTCCTGGGACTGGTGCAGGATCAGCGCGGCAAGTCCATCGCGACTCCTGCGCAAGCCGAAAGCTTTGCGGACTATCTGCTGGAAAAGCAGGCAATGACCCGGAAAGTCGACGTGCAGGGAGGGGCGAAGGATGCGTTGTACGTCACGGTTGCGATGGTGGCGAACTTCCAGAGCAAGCAGGCCGAGAAGTATCGGGACATCGTGAGGAAATACGCTGCGCAGCACAAGGTGAGTCCGAGTCTCGTTTTCGCGGTGATCCGCACCGAAAGCAATTTCAACCCGTTCGCCGTGAGTTCGGCGCCGGCTTACGGCATGATGCAACTGGTGCCGTCGAGCGGCGGGCGTGAGGCCTACCGCACCGTTAAGGGTCGTGATGAAATGCCGACGAAGGACTACCTGTTCGACGCGGAAAACAACATTGAACTCGGAACGGCCTATCTTGGTGTTCTGTCTTCCAGGCAGCTCGACTTCGTGACCAATGCGACGTCGCGCGAGTTCTGCGTGATCTCCGCGTACAACACCGGGCCGTCGAACGTGCTCAAAGCCTTCTCCAGGGACAGGGTCGCGGCCGTCAACAGCATCAATGGCCTCGAGCCGCCCGGCGTCTACGAGAAGCTGCGGACCAGCCTGCCCTATGAAGAAACGCGGCAGTATCTGGTCCGGGTCGTAGGCTATCGCAAACAATTCCTGAGCTTCGGCAAGTAGCGCCGGCAAGACCCCAGAAAAAACCGTTCACCGCCAAGGACGCCAAGGACGCCAAGGAAGACCATGCATGGATTTATCAGTAACTTGACCCTTTGCGTGAGTTCGGTCAGGCACGCGTATCCCCTTTCTTTGCGTCCTTGGCGTCCTTGGCGGTGAATGAACTTCCGTATTTAGGATTATCCAGGCTAGATCCGGGCCTCGGGGGGCGCGAAACGGTCGCGCTTGCCACCGGCGCTGCGCTTGGCATATCGTGTCGCGTACCGAAATTCGGAGGAGGAGCGTCCGATCGCCTCATCGCGCACTATCGAGCATCGCAAGGCGGCCAGCCGCGCCGGACTCAACTATGTGACCGACGGCGTGGCCGGCATTACCCGGCGGCGTGCAGGCAAGGGGTGGACTTTCCTCGGGCCCGGCGGTGTGCGCATCGGCGATGCCGTCGAACGCCGTCGCATCAACTCCCTGGTCATTCCCCCGGCCTGGACCGACGTCTGGATCAGCCCCGACCCGAAAGGCCATATCCAGGCCACGGCGCGCGACGCGCGCGGCAGAAAGCAGTATCGCTACCATGCGCGCTATCGCGATGCGCGCGACCAGTCGAAGTTCCGTCACATGCTCGAGTTGAGCGAAGTGCTGCCCGCCATTCGCGGGCGTGCCGAGCGCGATTTGCGCGCGCCGGAATTCAGCCGGCGACAGATCCTCGCCACCGTTGTGCAGTTGCTCGACAAGACCCTGATCCGTGTCGGTAACGACGAGTACGCGCGCGAGAATCGCTCCTACGGACTGACTACGCTGCGCATGCAGCACGTGCAGGTCAACGGCTCCAAACTGAGCTTCAGCTTCCGTGGCAAGAGTGGCGTGCAGCACGCGATATCCGTCACCGACCGGCGCATCGCGCGCGTTGTGCAACGCTGCCAGGATTTGCCTGGCCAGGAACTGTTCCAGTATCTGAATGGCGCCGGCAGGCGGGAGACGGTCACATCGGACGACGTCAACGCCTATCTGCGCGAAATCTGCGGTCGCAATATCACCGCGAAAGACTTCCGCACCTGGGGCGGCACCATGCTCGCCGGCGTGGAACTGCGCGAAATGGGCGCGGGGTCAACGCAACGCGAGGCGAAACGCAATGTCAATCGCGCGATCGATGCAGTTGCGGAGCGCCTTGGCAATACACGCACAGTGTGCCGCAAGTACTACGTGCATCCCGCGCTGGTGCACGCTTATTTGCAAGGGCTTGTCCCGGGCCCGTCTGCGAACGCCGCGCCGCGCCAGAATCGGCGCCGCCGGCCCGTGCCGGCGCTGCGCCGTGACGAGGTGGCGATCCTGCAATTTCTGCAGGAGGTATCGCCATGACCCGGGACGTCGGCAATTCCGAACTCTCGCCCGCCGACATTCCCTCGTTCAAGGAAGTCTGGACGCGCATCGAGCCGTTTGCGCTGACGTTCGATGGATTCAAGTATTGGGGATCGGTGGAGAAATGCGCCGAGGTTGCGCAAACGAAGCGACCGGGTTCGCTGACCGAACTGAGGACTTGCCTGTTCTACGAAGCGCGGCGCTGGCAGCTTGCCGGGAAATCGCCTGATGCGGCGTCCATGAAGTATATTCGCGCACTGGTCTATGCGATCAGGGAGAAGGTGAACAGCGGGGAGATGAGATAGGGCGAGGCTCTAGGCGCTAGGCACGAGGCACGAGGGAAAAGCCTAGAGCCTCGTTTTTCTAGGAAAACACCATGCGTTACGTAGACCAGAAAGTCACCGGCATGCCGACCATGGATGGCGCCGGCGTGAAACTCAAGCGCGTGATTGGCAGTCCCGCCCTGGATATGCTCGATCCTTTCCTGATGCTCGACGAATTCGGGTCCGACGACCCGGCGTCCTGGATAGCGGGATTTCCGGAGCATCCGCACCGCGGCTTCGAAACCGTCACGATCATGCTCGAAGGCCGGGTCAGGCACGCGGATTCGGTGGGCAACCAGGGCGTGATCGAAGCCGGAGATGTCCAATGGATGACCGCGGGCAGAGGCATCATCCATTCCGAAATGCCCGAGCGCGCGGATGGCCGGTTGCGCGGGTTCCAGCTCTGGGTGAACCTGCCCGGCAAGCTGAAAATGACTTCGCCACGCTACCAGGATGTGCGCGCCTCGCGCATCGCATCGGCGTCGCTCAGCGGCGCGACAGTGCGGATGATTGCCGGCGAAGGCTTTGGTGTGAAGGGTGCGGCAGACACCCTGATGCCGGTGCGCCTGCTCGACGTGGCGATCCAGGCGAATGCGGCCTTCGAGATCGAAGTGCCGGAGGAGCATGCCTGCTTCGTGTATGTCTACGAAGGCGAGGTGATCGGCACTGGTCGGGACGATAGCCCCGTCGACATCGCGAGCGGATCTCTTGCCGTGCTGATGGGTGCCGGTGGGGTCAGACTGGAAGCGGGCGAGTCGGGCGCGAAGCTGTTGTTCGCCGACGCCAAGCCGATCCGCGAACCGATCGCGCGCTACGGCCCGTTTGTGATGAACACGCGGGAGGAAGTGCAAAAGGCTTTCGAAGACTACTCACGCGGCAAACTCGTCAGCGCCTGACGGTACCCTGATCTAATCGCTCCTATCCAAAGATAAAGGTTGAAGGACCAAAAAAATGGGCAGGGTTTCCCCTGCCCAATTTAACTTCTGACTGCCGGTATCAGTAGGCTGCCACCGGGTTTCCGGGCGAGCCGGTTGCGCCGACCAGCTTGAGCGGCGCCCACGAGAACAGGAACTCGTAGGCCTTGTCGGCCGACAACTCGTCGAGATCCAGATTCTCGAAATTGTAAATACCGCGGCGTGCGATCAGGTTCATGTGGCAATAGGCGAACGACTCGGGCAGACCCGACTTGGCGTAGTCGTACGGCTCGAGGCCCCACGTATCGGATCCGATCATGGAGATCTTCTTCGCGGCCAGGTGATCGCAGACTTCCGGGGAGACGCCAGGCTGGCCGGAACCGAATTCTGCGTTATCCTTGGCGAGCTGCTCGTCGCTCTTGGCCTTCTCCCCTGCCGGACGGCCGAGGTGGTTGGTCTTCCACAGCGCATTCCAGCCGGTGCGGAACAGCACCACATCGCCCTGCATGGCGTCCTTGACACCCTGCTTGGCCAGCGCTTCCTTGAAGTCGGCCATGGTGATGGCATAGCCCTTGGGCAGTGTCATAACGCCCTTTAGCGCCGCGATGTCGATCAGAAGGCCGCGGGTGAAGAAGCCGCCCGCCTTCTCGGTGCCGACCTTCTTCATGCCGCGCGCCGTCTCGACGTCCTGCAACCGGTTCTTGTTATAGAAGTAGTCGCCGTCCTTCCAGCCGGATACGCCTTCGACACGGATCATCGGGTGCGCGAGGCCGTCCCATTGCGTGCCGACCTGACCGATTTCTGCAGTAACTATTTCATCCATGAACGTCATGGAGAAATTGTCGCCGGGCCAATTGAGCGGGCCGTGGGTCGGCGCGCCCGGGATGCTCAATGCGAACGTGCGTCCCGGAACCAGGGGCATGTGGTTGCTGTAGGGGTGGCCCAGCAGCGCCATCTTCCCCTTCTTCACCAGCTTGGCCGCTTCGATGCGCTTCTGCGGGGTAATGTAGTTGGTGCCCCCCGCCTGGTCGTCCGGCCCGAACTCGCTCGGCCACCAGGACTCGTCCACCGGGTTATTGCCGGCCATGGCGGCGCCCGCCAGCAACAATGGCGCGATCGCGGATGCCGCAATCAGTTTCTTGAAAGCTATCATTCGTCGTTCCTCCCAGGTTTTTGTTGGAAATGGACGGCCAGAACAGCGCGCCCGCGGAAATTGATACTCTCTACCTGAAGCCAAGTCAATGGTTCGCACACTCCACGCGACGGTCGCGACCTGCCTGTTGCGCTGCAAACCGGGCGATGGACACGGCGCGCGCCGGGCATTGCTGCTGGGACGGGGACTGCCGGACGGGTCGACGAAGGGACGGATATTTTTGCGGCGCGCCAGAATCGGTCTTGTGTAACAATTCGTGCGTCTTTCTCGAGGGATCAAATCATGACAGGAAAAT
>JANOGH010000602.1:0-3613 GCA_031414075.1 Betaproteobacteria bacterium
ACCCTGGCCTATAGGCGTGGGCTTCATATTTCGGCTCAAGCCGGTGAGTGTCGGCCCTGCGGCCGACTTGCGTCACCTCCCTTCTCGCTCCGGTATACCCTTGCGCTGCCCGGATTACGCGTTTAGAGGTCGGCGCGAAAGCGACGGGTGAGGGAAGGTTTTGTCGTTCGAATCTACCTATCCCTCATCCCCGGCCCTTCTAAACGGGTACTCCGGGCTGCGCCAGGGTATCCCGGAGGGAGAAGGGTGGTGACGCATGTCGGCCGCAGGGCCGACTCTCACCGGCTTGAGCCGTAATTTGAAGCCCTCGCCTTTAGGCGAGGGTCGTTCACGTTGAAACAAGCCGAATATCGGATCTGAGAAGCACCCCGCGGCGTCTCTTCAAGTCTGCTGTTTCAGGAAGTCCAGGAGCAACGCGCTCACCTTCTCCGGCTGTTCCTGCTGCACCCAATGCCCAGCGCGATCCACCAGATGGCAGCCCAGCATGTTCGTCAGTGCATCCTTTTGCATCTTGATCATGTCGCCACCGGGTCGCTGGTAGATTCCCCAGTCGCTCTTCCCCGCGATGAAGCAGGACGGCACGTCGATTGTGCGGCCGGAGAAAAGCTGAAGCTCGGCGGCATTGGCGCCGCTGGTGTTGCAGCGGTACCACTGCAGGCCGCCCTGATAGCCGTTCCTGCCGTACTCGGCGGCGTACAGGGCCAGCTCGTTGTCGGGCAGCCATGTGTTCGCCGCGATCCGGGACGCTGACGGCATCTCCTTCGCCACCGTCTCGGCCATGCCCTCGTTCAGATCCATGATGTAGTAGGTCGGCATTTTCTCCAGCTCGCCCGCCGTCCACGACTTGAGCGGGAAAGGCTGGTTCTGCTCCCAGTCCGCGCTCTTGTGGTGATAGTACGCGCGCATGAATGCGTGGACGCCTTGCGGGCATTTCCACATGTTGTCGTTGGCGGGGCGCGTCGAGTAGTACCACTGATAGTGCTTGCGCGGGCGTTTCAGCGCGGCGAGGTCGTCGTGAATATTGCTCGCGGGTGGCTTCGCCGGGCCTTCGCTGTCCGTGTTGAACGGCAGCGGCGGAGCTCCGGCGAACGGTGCGCTCATCATGGCAACGGAGCGGAAAACATCCGGCCGGATCAGCGAGCACCAGGCCGCGACGTGCGAGCCGGCGTCGTGGCCGAACACCCCATCGACGGATCGATACCCCAGTGCCGAGATCAGGCTCATCGCGTCCCGCACCAGGTTGAGCATGCGGAACGAAGCGACGTCCCCGTCGTAGTTGCCGTCCCATCCGGTGGTGCGTCCGTAGCCGCGCTGATCGGGGGCGACGACGTGATAGCCCGCCGTTGCGAGCGGCAACATCACCTTTCTCCAGCTATAGGCAAGTTCGGGGAAGCCGTGCAGCAGGAGGACGAGAGGGCGGGCCGTGTTCTTTTTGGATCTCGTCTCGAAACCCGCTTCCAGGATATGCATCCTGAGCCGGTTGACGTCGCTCACGAAACGGGAACGGATGCCAGGCGGCAGGACAGATGCGGGCAGGGGGGCAATCTCGATCATCTTTACCTCATTTGGCGCGCCAGCCAGTTGGCGTGTGAGCCGGTGGAGGGCCTGAAAGAACCCAACCATAGCAAAAAACGGCGATCTCGAAATATCGACGCCCAATGACGATCCTTGGCCAGGATTCGTGCTGAGGAATCGTCAGGAGGGCTTGACGGTTTCCCGCCACTTTTTCTTTCCGTTCGCAAACAGAGCGCTTTCGAGCACTTTGGACGCGTCATTTTTTCGACACGCCCCCACTGGCATGAGCATTGCGACAGAGGGAAGGGAGCCGGAGACAACCGACGAACAACGCATTAAATCGGCACGGCGCGTTACGGCGCTGCCCGGCTGCGCTGTCCTGTTGGTGTGTGCCGGATTGGCAGAATTAAGGGAGGCGACATGAAAGTCTTGTCCGAGGAAGAGATCAAAGTGCTGGCAGAGAAAAACGGCTGGTCACTGGCGCAAGCAGAAGGCTATATCGATGGAGAAAACTGTCGCCGGCACGGCACGACACCCTCGAGGTATGCCCAAGTCGGAATCGATGAGTATTGCGTGGGCTTTCGAGCCGCCTACTACGAGCGCCAAAACCCTGCTTCGACCGCGAGGCTTCCGGGCCTTCTTGTGCCGCTTCTGACTTACCAAAGTTCCGCAGATTCCGTCGAACCCGTCGATTCCGCGAAAGTGTCGGCACGCATCGGCTAGGGCGCCGGCCGCAGTTATCGAGTCGCTCCTCACCCCTTTTCAGGGGTCTGCTCGCACTTCCCTGTTACACAAGGCCTGATTGCTCTGCGCTTTACCGGCCGCCCACTGGGCCGTGGGATGGAGGGCAGCTATGCCGAACCGCATCGCAGGTTCTTTCACTTACCGCTCCCGCAGTCAAGGCGCCATTACCACCTGTATCTGCCGGGGAGATATGCCGCCACGAAATCATGGCCGCTGCTCGTGCCGTGCATTCCGGCCTGATGTATCGGGCGGCCGAATCGGTCTCCGACGCAACGAAGGCCATGAAGCAGGGTTCGCGCGCCTCTCCGGAGAATACGGCTCGTCAGGCCCTGGCACAGAAGGACTTCGCCTTCGTACCCGTAATGGTGATACACGGCAGCAAAGATGATACGGTCAATCCCGTGAATGCGGACCAGGTGGTCGAACAGTTCATGGCGATGTCCAGGCTCGCCGACGGCGGGAACAAAGCGTTGACGGAGTTCACGCGCAGCGAGTCTGGCGGCGACCGTTATCCTTACGAGATGCGCGATTATCGCCGCGGTGACATGCTCCTGCTGCGAAAAGTATTGGTGGAGGGATTGGACCATGCCTGGAGCGGCGCGCGTCCGGGAGAGAGTTCAGGGTTAGGCTCGAACCCTCGCCTTGCGGAGAGCAAGAAACTGCCTGCTACCTTCGGGAAAAGGGCGGAGGACGAGGGGAAATCTCCAGGTCCGCCATCTCAGGAACGATCCGGATACGGCCTTTCGGCCCGGTAGATTCCCCAGATCGGTAACCATGGCATAGGGTGTGCTTTACCCCTGGGGGAGCTTCTGCCAACTCGCGACCTTAGACATGCTGCGCCGTATTTCAAGATCGATCGGGATGACCCTCGCACGCTACCTCAGTGCGCCGGTCGCCAATTACCGGCCATTGACCACGTCGCCTGCCAAACAACTCGCCTCCACGTTGCGCCCGGGAGACGTTTTGCTGGTCGAAGGCAACACCCGCATCAGCAACGCGATCAAGTATCTGACCCAGTCCACCTGGTCGCACGCCGCACTGTACGTCGGTGCAATCCCGAATGCCGCCAGTAACGGCGAGGACGAGGCATTTCTGGTCGAGGTGGACATGGTCAACGGCGTCACGGCAGTAGCGCTAAGCACGTACGCGGCGTTCCATACGCGGATCTGCCGTCCGGCCGCGCTCACCGCCGAGGACGCCAAACGCGTCGTAGAGTACGCGGTGTCGCGCCTCGGCCAGACCTACGATCTGAAGAATCTGATCGATCTCGCGCGCTATCTGTTGCCCACGCCCCCGCTGCCCAGGCGCTGGCGCCGGCGCATGATGGCGCTCGGCAGCGGCGACCCGACCAAGG
>JANOGH010000603.1:0-4706 GCA_031414075.1 Betaproteobacteria bacterium
ATCAAGCTCTCCAATCTGCAGCGCAATCCCAAGACCTCGCCGGATCTCTACACGTTTACCGTTCCGACAGGCGCCGACGTCGTTAGTGAATAAAGCCAAGAGTCTTCACCGCAAAGGCGCAAAGGCGCAAAGGAAACGCAAAGGAAAGCAAAATAACTGATAGTGGAAAGACAAGGGATGGGAATAGCCTCGACGAACGCGATTCATCGTTTGGGCGGTGACGGTTCTGAATTCCTCGCAACTCCTTTACCGGATTCGTTTGGTTTTCTTTGCGTATCCTTTGCGCCTTTGCGCCTCGGCGGTGAGATTTTCCCTAAATGACTGATCTGTTCGAAGCGAGGCAGCCTGCCGCGCCGCTTGCGGAGCTGATGCGGCCGCAGAATCTTGACGATGTCGTCGGCCAGCGGCATTTGCTCGGACCCGACAAGCCGTTGCGCATCGCTTACGAGTCGGGAAAACTGCATTCGATGATCCTGTGGGGCCCGCCGGGTGTCGGCAAAACTACGCTGGCGAGACTCATGGCGAGAGCTTTCGACGCAGAATTCATTGCGCTGTCCGCTGTCCTTTCCGGCGTCAAGGATATCCGCGATGCCGTCGCCCACGCCGAGAACGTGCTGCAGCAGTCCGGGCGCGCGACCATCCTGTTCGTGGACGAGGTCCACCGCTTCAACAAGGCGCAGCAGGATGCTTTTTTGCCCTTTGTCGAGCGCGGACTGGTGACGTTCATTGGCGCGACTACCGAGAATCCCTCCTTCGAAGTCAACGGTGCATTGCTGTCGCGCGCGGCGGTCTATGTTCTCAAGCCGCTCGCCGAGGATGACCTGGCGGAATTGTTCTCGCGCGCGTTCGCGAGAGCCTTTCCCGCTCAGGTATTCTCCGAAAAGGCACGCGATCTGGTGGTCGGTGCCGCCGACGGTGACGCGCGGCGTCTGCTGAATGCAGTTGAAATTCTCGAAACAGCGTCAAGAAACAGAGCAGAGAAAATTCTCGATGGTTCCTTTGTAGAAGAAACGCTCGCGAAGAACCTGCGCCGCTTCGACAAGGGCGGCGATGCCTTCTACGACCAGATCTCCG
This sequence comes from Betaproteobacteria bacterium, assembly GCA_031414075.1. GTDB lineage: Bacteria > Pseudomonadota > Gammaproteobacteria > Burkholderiales > JACQAP01 > JACQAP01. The sequence continues at coordinate 1,075 of JANOGH010000603.1, forward strand.
CGTTGCACAAGTCGGTGCGCGGATCGTCACCCGATGCGGCGCTGTATTGGCTGGTCAGGATGCTGGACGGCGGGGCGGATCCGCTATACGTCGGCCGGCGGCTGGTGCGCATGGCAATCGAGGACATCGGATTGGCCGATCCGCGAGCATTGCCGCTGGCGCTGGATGCCTGCGAGACCTATGAAAGGCTGGGTTCGCCTGAGGGTGAACTGGCCCTGGCGCAGGCGGCCATTTATCTGGCATGCGCTGCAAAGTCGAATGCCGCCTACGTTGCGTATAATGAGGCCCGCTCGCTGATTCAGTCCGATAAGTCCCGGCCCGTGCCGGAGCATCTTCGCAACGCTCCTACCAAGCTCATGAAGGAACTCGGCTACGGCCGCAGTTATCGTTATGCGCATGACGAGCCGGATGCCTATGTGGCGGGAGAGAATTATTTCCCGGAGGGTTTGGAGAGCACCAATTTCTACCAGCCGACATCGCGCGGACTCGAAGGCAAGATTGCCGAGAAGCTCGCGCAGTTGCGCGATCTCGATCTGAAGGCAAAGAAGAAGGGCTGAAGGGCGTTGACGCAGATACCCTACGTGCGTAGCGCGTCGGAGTTATGGTCGAAGACCGGTATCCCCCGGAACCCATTTAGGTCGCAGAGGAAAAGCGGAGAGGGCGCAAAGGAAGGCAATGCTGGATGTTCAATTGATTCGCAGTGATCTTGATGCGATGGCGACTAGACTTGCGACACGTGGCGTCGCGATTGACGTTGCCGCAATCCGGGCTCATGAGGAACAACGCAAGAGAGCGCAGGTGCGCACCCAGGATCTGCAGTCAAAACGCAACGCGTCGTCGAAGCAGATTGGTGAGCTCAAGCGCAAAGGCGCCGACACTTCGGCGTTGATGGCGGAAATGGCGACGGTCGGTGACGAATTGAAGACGATCGAAGCTGAACTGGAGGGCATCCAGGCCAGGCTGACTGATCTTCTGCTCACGATCCCGAACCTGCCTCACGCCAGTGTGCCGATCGGAAAGTCCGTCGACGACAACGTCGAAGTACGCCGCATCGGTGAGCCGCGCAAGTTCGATTTCCCGACAAAAGATCATGTCGATGTCGGCACCGGGCTTGGCCTGCTCGATTTCGACGCGGCCGCGAAGATCAGCGGTGCGCGTTTCACCCTGATGAAGGGATCGCTGGCGCGCCTGCATCGCGCGCTCGCGCAGTTCATGCTCGACATCCACACTGAGGAGCACGGGTACACGGAAGTGTATGTACCTTATCTGGTCAACGCAGACAGTATGCGTGGCACAGGCCAGTTGCCGAAGTTCGAGGAGGATTTGTTTTCAGTGCCGAGGGCCGACGGCGGAAAGTTCTACCTGATTCCCACTGCCGAAGTGCCGGTCACGAACATGGTGCGGGACCAGGTGCTGTCCCTTGACCGTCTGCCGCTGAAGTTCGTCTGCCATTCGCCGTGCTTCCGGTCCGAGGCCGGTTCCTATGGCAAGGACACGCGCGGCATGATCCGCCAGCACCAGTTCGACAAGGTCGAGCTGGTCCAGATCATCCAGCCGGAGAAGTCATACGAAGCCCTGGAACAACTGACAGGCCATGCGGAAGCGATTCTGAGACGTCTCGAATTGCCGTTTCGCACCATGGCGCTGTGCACCGGCGACATGGGGTTCTCTGCCGCCAAGACGTATGACATCGAGGTCTGGCTGCCGGGACAGAATGCCTACCGGGAAATCTCCTCGTGCAGCAACTTCGAAGCCTTCCAGGCGCGGCGCATGCAGGCGCGCTTCAAGGGCGAGAAGGGCAAAAACGAACTGGTCCACACCTTGAACGGGTCCGGGCTGGCCGTCGGCAGGACCCTCGTGGCCCTACTGGAAAACTATCAACGCGCGGACGGCGGGGTGGATATTCCCGCCGTCCTGCAACCCTACATGGGAGGGTTGCAGGCGATCGAACGCCCGCGTTGATGTTTCAGTGCAAGCTAACCTGACCGCTGACAGTGGTCAGGTTAAGCGAAGCGGCCGGAGCTAAAACTACCAGGAAGCAGACGGAAGCGTGGTTGTTCCGTCTGTGCTCCGCCCCTATATGGGCGGCATCGACACGATCCGCCGCGATTGAACGCGCTACAACGCAATGTGGCTTTCGTTGTCCGGGATAGTGGAAAACAGTGGCCGGTATACCTCTTCGTAGCGAACCAGGATGTCGAAGTAGTTGCGGATATTCTCGGTCAGGATGACCGCCTCCCCGCCGCGCGCAAACCCGCGTTTGACCGTGATGTAGAAATCCGATCGTGTCAGCAATGGCAGCGTTTTCTTCACGTCAACCCAGGAATCGGCGTTCAAGCCGTGACGCTGGGTCAGAATGCGCGCATCTTCAAGGTGGCCATAGCCGATATTATACGAGGCGAGGGCCAGCCAGGTGCGATCCGGCTCGGCAATGCGATCGGGTAAGGTATCTTTCAGTATCTTCAGATAGCGCGCGCCGGCAATGATGTTCTGACGCGGGTCCAGGCGGTCGCTTACGCCCAGCCGATCGGCCGTTTCGGAAGTCAGCATCATCAATCCGCGCACGCCCGTGGGACTGGTCGCCAGCGGATTCCAGTGCGACTCCTGGAAACCGAGGGCGGCCAGCAGGCGCCAGTCGATGCCGGTCAGTTCCTGGGCCTCCTGGAAAGTGCTGCGATACTGGGGCAATACCAACAGCCGGCGTTCCAGGAAGGCGGATACATCGGCCTGGTTCAGCCGCTGAATATGACCGTAGTAACGGTCCAGCAGAATCCTCAGGGTGCCGTTGGCATTGATGCGGGCGAAAAAATCCTTGACCCGGTCGACCAGCAGCGGACTCGCGTCTTTCGGCAGAGCCCATGACAGTGTTTCGGGTGCTCCCAGATTGAATGCCCGGCCGATGTTCGGAGAGAAATTCTGCGCCAGCTCGACGATATTCGAGTCGGTCACGACGTAGTCGAACTCGTCGCTGGCCAGTTTGTCGAGCAGTACCATGCTGTCCGTCGTCGCAATCTCCTGCCAACGCAGCTTGGGTTCTTGCCGGAATTCCTGTCCGAGCTGTTCCGCGCTGCTGGAACCGGCGAGGACTGCTACACGCTTGCCAATGAGATCGCGGACATTCTTGGGGCGCTCATTGTCAGTGTTGTAGGCGATCACCGTATGCACAGACAGGTAAGCCGGCCCGAAGATGAATTCCCGGCGTCGCTCTTGGGTCGCCACCAGGCCCGCTGCGGCCAGATGAGCGAGATGGTGGCGCAATGCCGGCAGGATTTCGCTGGATTTCGTGCGCTCGACGAGGCGCAAGCGCGTGCCCGTGTCCTTGGCGAACATGTCGAGCAGATCCTGCTCGATGCCGCTGTATTTGCCATCCGCGCCGAGGAATCGCGTGGTGGGTCCGTTGCGGACCAGGACGACGAGCTCGTCGGTTTCGCCGAAGGGCCGGACCGGTCTTTCGAACAGCGCATCGGGATTGCAGGACGGCACTATCAGAAGGAGCGCCATCGCCACGATCCTGAGTGTTCTTGGCGACGAGGCACAGCCTCCGATGATTGCACGCCATCTCATTGGCGATACCGGAAACAGTGCGAGTGAAGGTTCGCGATAGAGCTCATCACTGGTAAAATAGCATACGA
>JANOGH010000604.1:0-3299 GCA_031414075.1 Betaproteobacteria bacterium
GGAGTTGGAGGAATCTGCTGGCTATGCAGACCATGTTGTTATTGACTTGGCGCGCGCGGCTGAAATTGTTGCTTCCATTGCACACGCTTCCTGATCGGGTCAGTTCGTTGCAGACTTGCGCGGCGTCATTGGGAGGTCAAACGGAAGATCTCGTCTCTGGGGAATTCTTGGGTAACCCGGTATAGAGCTGAGACTAGCGGCATCGCTTCTTTCCAAGCTTCCAGTTTGTAGTCTGGCCTATTCCCCGCCATTGAATTCAACCCCGGTTTACAAGGAAACATGCGTCGGCCGTGTCTAGATTAGCCCGCTTTTCACTGCTCGCTGTTCGCTCTTCACCGTTCACTGTTCGCTGTTCACTGCCTTTTATAGTCATCCTCCAGCCGCACGATGTCGTCCTCGCCCAGATAACCGCCCGATTGCACTTCGATTCTGTGTAGCGGCACCTTGCCGACATTCTCCAATCGGTGTTTGGCGCCGAGCGGTATGTAAGTCGACTGGTTTTCAGACAGCAGCAGCGTCTCCTCACCTCGGATTACCCTTGCCGTCCCTGAGACTACCACCCAGTGTTCGGCGCGGTGATGATGCATCTGCAATGACAGCTTGGAGCCGGGCTTGACCATGATGCGCTTGACCTGGAAGCGCTCGCCGCTGTCGAGCCCTTCGTAATAGCCCCAGGGGCGATAGACCCGCTTGTGGACCAGATACTCGTCGCGCTGCTTGGCCTTGAGCGCGTCGACCACCCTTTTGACTTCTTGCGAACGGTCTTTGTGAGTGACCAGGATTGCGTCCGAAGTTTCGACGATGATCAGGTCCGACACGCCGACTGCCGCGACCAGCCGGTGCTCCGCGCGTACATAGCAGTTATGAATATCGTCGGCATGAACGTCACCGACGGTTACATTGCCGGTGGCATCCGGCTGGCCGGCTTGCCACAGTGCGGTCCATGAGCCGATATCACTCCAGCCGATATCGGCTTCAACCACGACCGCATCGTCCGTCTTTTCCATGACGGCGTAGTCGATCGACTCGGCAGGCGAGGCCAGGAAGGCTTTTTCGTCCAGGCGCACGAAGTCGAGATCCCGTGTGCTCGCGGCCCAGGCGGCCTTTGCAGCGTCGAGAATATCCTTGCGGTATTTGCCGAGTTCTTCCAGGTAACGGGACGCCTTGAATACAAACATGCCGCTATTCCAGTAAAACCGGCCGGACGCGATGAACTCACGTGCCCGCGTTTCGTCCGGTTTTTCGATGAATCGCGCAACCCGGTAGCAATCCGCGGCTTTCTCAAGCGCAGCGCCACGCTCGATATAGCCATAGCCCGTTTCCGGTTCGCGTCCGACGATGCCGAACGTCACCAGCCGTCCTTTGGCCGCGGCAGAGGTCGCCTTGCCGACGACTTCGTGAAAGCGCGAGACATTCCGGATCAGATGATCCGCCGGCAGCACCAGCATAATGCCGTCGGGATCTGTTTCCGCGACGTACAGTGCGGCGACTGCCATTGCGGGCGCGGTATTGCGGCCCGCGGGTTCCAGTATCTGTGCTGCCGCCGTCACGCCGATCTCGCGCAGCTGCTCGGCGGCTAGGAAGCGATGGTCGTTGTTGCACACCAGTACCGGACCTTTCAGGCCTGCGATCCCGCCGAGGCGCAACAGCGTTTCCTGCAGCATGGTCTTGCCGCCGACCAATGGCAGGAACTGTTTTGGCAGCAGGGTGCGCGACAGCGGCCACAATCTGCTGCCGGAGCCGCCGGAGAGTACGACGGGGAAAATCATGCGGATACCTTGTTTGTGCGCGAACCTAGGGCTTTGCCGCAGTGCCCGACTTGGCCCGCTCGATCATCCGTTTTACAGCCGAGTTTGCCTTCATCGTCATTAGCTGAATTTCCGGATGCTTCAAAGCAAATACCCGGAAAATTTCATCTGCAAAAGCTTGGCCAATTGTTTCGACTCGATCGAAATCAAATATCACTATTCTAAACAGCTCAACTCTTGTGAGAACTCTCTTTGCCTGAGATCGGGATATGAGCTTATCGTTTCCGTATTGCGCAAGCTGTACAGGGACGACGGTCTTATTAAAGCCATAGTCGTCGCTTGACGAATACCTATCAAAAACTTTTTTCGTGGTCCGTGCTGTATGGTTGTGCATTTCCATCCACACACTTGTTCCCTCGGCAAAATTGTCTCGCTGGAGTATCCAATCCTCTGGCTGTCCAAACTGATGGTTGAAGTAGACTTCTCCAGAACGAATATCAAAACGATCGAACATCCTGGACGTAAAGAAAATTCCCTCGCCGCTATGGCGTTTCGGATCGGTTGTTAGTTTTCCTTTCGCCAATTCAAGAATCGCATGTCGTTCGTCCAGGAGATGCATTGCCTTCTGGATCTTCTTGAAAATTCCAACACCATCGTCGTAAATGGCCACTTCGGTGCTTGCGGCAGTTTTGCGTATATGTATAAGAATCCTCGAACCTTCCGAATGGTCGATAGCGTTATTAAACATCTCGGTAAAACCATAGTGCCAAATATCCAGGACATTCTCCGGTAATTGTCCGATTACGGCTTTAATGTCATTCGTCCACACTAAGTCTTCAGCGAGTTCCGGGGTTATTTGGTATGCCTTTTTCCATTCGGACAACGGACAAAGCTTATAGCTGCGATTTCGAGTGTGGCCGGTCTCGGCGAGTGACCCACCGGAGGTAAGCCGCTGCAGGTGTTTATTAGCTGCTTGCCTGGTAATCTCGAAATGCTCAGCCGTAACTCTGGCAATATCGGTCGGATGCTTCTCTACATGCTCCAAGATGTAGCGCCGTATGTCTTCCCCCCTTGCGCGCACCCTGACCATTTGGAATTCTTTCGGCGATTATTGTCAATAATAAGGAGTTATATTGTCAATGATACGAGGTAGATTGTCAACCTTATCCCGTACAAAACTAATAGTGAATCGCTTAAATATCGAAGATCGCACCCGAGGAAAGCATTTCAGACGTTTCCATGATTCGCGCTAAAATCGAAGCCCATGACAACTTGGTTTCTTGCCGTCAATGGGCGAGCGACAAATTGCGGAATCGCCTTGTATAACGTGTCTGTCGAGACCTTCCCAGAGTATGCAGAATCATTCCCAGTCCCGGATTCAGAACAATGAGCAAAGTCGCGCTAATCACCGGGGTCACCGGTCAGGACGGAGCCTACCTCGCGGAGTTTCTGCTGCGCAAAGGTTACGTCGTTCATGGCATCAAGCGCCGCACCTCGCTTTTCAATACCGACCGGATCGATCACCTGTACCAGGATCCGCACGAGCCTGGC
>JANOGH010000605.1:0-1619 GCA_031414075.1 Betaproteobacteria bacterium
ATCCGGGAATGCGCAAGCTGCCGATGATCGACAGTGCGCTGGCGTCCTTGCGCAATGCAGGATTGGGAGACACCGTTTTTTCCGGCGTCCGCGCCAATCCGGTCGGCAAGAACATCGATGACGGCGTGGCTTTCTACAAGGCAGAAAAGTGCGATGGCATCATCGCCTTCGGCGGCGGCAGCGCGCTGGATGTCGGCAAGACCATCGCCCTGATGGTGGGGCAAACGCGGCCGTTGTGGGACTTCGAGGACCGCGACGACTGGTACACGCGCGTCAACGTCGCCGGCATGGCGCAGACCATTGCCGTGCCCACCACCGCCGGCACCGGGTCCGAGGTCGGCCGTGCCTCGGTCATCCTCGACGAGGCCACACACATCAAGAAAATCATCTTCCATCCGAAGATGCTCCCGGCCGTGGTGATCTCCGATCCGGAATTGACCGTCGGCTTGCCGCCGCGCATTACCGCCGCGACGGGAATGGACGCACTCGCGCACTGCCTGGAGGCGTACTGCGCGCCCGGATTTCATCCTCTTGCCGACGGCATCGCGCTGGAGGGCATGCGCCTGGTCAGGGAGTGGTTGCCGATCGCTGTGCAGGATGGCAAAAATATCGCTGCTCGCGCCCACATGCTCGCAGCGGCGAGCATGGGCGCCACCGCGTTTCAGAAAGGCCTTGGTGCCATTCATTCGCTGAGCCACCCGGTGGGGGCGATCTACAACTCACATCACGGCGAGACCAATGGCGTGGTGATGCCCTACGTGCTGGTGTTCAACCGGCCGGCTATCGAGGAAAGGCTGACGCGGCTGGCAAGTTACCTCGGGTTGCCGAATCCGGGATTCCAGGCGGTGCTCGACTGGGTACTCGCGCTCCGGAAAGAAATCGGCATTCCCCACACGCTGGCGGATCTGGGCGTCAAGAAAGCCGACCTCGACAGGCTGGTGCCGATGGCGGTGGATGATCCTTCCACCGGCGGCAATCCGCGTCCCGCCGGCCACGCCGAGATGCGACAAATGTTTATCAAGGCCATCCGCGGCGATCTGTCCTGACGGGTGTATAGGACTCAAGAAACAACACACTCACCACGGAGGACGCGGAGGACACAGAGGAAAGGCGAGAGCAAACAACCAACCGCGTGTAAAAAGCACCAATTGGCAGATGTGGCAACAAAGTCGACATTGGCGGCAGAGGATCACGAACAGCTACCTCACATATATTCCCAAGTCGTTTTTCCTAAAAGGGTACTCCACGCTATCGCGAGGGTATCCGCGTCCCCCGTGGTGAATCCGTTTTCTCGCCGCATGAGCAGACAATAGCTAAGGCGCCCGCCTGTTATCGCGCGCGTCAGCGTTGTATCGTCAGGACCGTAAACCCCTCGCCGATCAGATCGCGGTTGATCGCGCCTTTCAGCCCCGCATCGCGCAGCAGCTTTTCCTGTTCTTCGCGCGTCGGAATTACGTTGCCCCAGATCAGCTCTTCGAAGCCGGTCTGCAACGGAAAGCGGAATTCGGGACGGCGCGCTTCCTCCAGCGTGCTCGGATACGTTTCGTCGATGATCACCATCCAGCCGCCGGCCTTGAGCGTGCGCGCGGCGGCACTGATGACGGCGGGACGGATCTCCG
>JANOGH010000606.1:0-6381 GCA_031414075.1 Betaproteobacteria bacterium
CCCTCGAACCCCCAGCCGCCGGTCTGCTTGTACTTCCGTGCCTGCTTTACCATTACCCCCACCACTTTGCGCCCGCCCTCCTGCACCGCACTATCGGCGGACTTGGCGGTAAGGAGGTCGAACACAATGACGGCGCCATCGGGAAACTTGCCGGTTCTGTAACCGGCCATCGCCTTGGGGTTGGCGTAGAGATGATGGATACCGCCAAAGGCATCGTACAGCGGGTGTCCTTCAAAGATGACCATGCTCTTCACGTGTGTCCAGTTGCGATAGCCTTCCGGATACGGCACTTGTGCGGCTGCGCCTTGCGCCAATGAACCCGCCATGACCGCAGCAACGAGAAATTGTATCTTCTTCATAACCGACTCCTATAATCAGAGGACAAGGGACCTGCCAGCATAGGAACGGCTGCACGAATTGCATAGCGGGCACGAAACGGTGGGGTACTTACATTTTGGTATGCATTGCAGTTTATGAACGAAAAAAATACTTCAAACGGAGCGCCGCCGGTAGCCACAATGGTGGAGAACATTGTCGGCTGCAAATGGTCGCTCGCCGTACTCAGCCTGGTGCAAAAAGGCGTTCATCGCCCAGGTGCGATGGAACACGCGATCGACGGCCTGACCGCAAAGGTGCTCAATGAACGCCTGCGCAAACTCGTCCGCTACGGCATTCTCGGAAGAACCAGTTATGCGGAAGTACCACCGCGTGTCGAGTACCGTCTCACTGAATTCGGGCAACGATTCGCGACCATCCTCGCTCAATTTGAAGCCCTGCAAAACGAACTTCACCGGGATAGCCAGTGATCAGTATTGCATTCGGCGCGAACCACCGCGATGCCATGCGCGGCGACCCTTTACTGCGCCGCTAGGCCGCACCGATGCGACGCCGCTCCCGCTCCACCAGCTCACGGCGAAGGATTTTGCCCGTCGGGGACTTAGGAATCTGGTCGATAAACTCGACGAGGCGCACCTTCTTGAAAGGCGCGACGCGCGCCGCGACGTAGTCCATCACCTCCTGCTCGCTCAACTCGCCCTTGCGCACCACGAAGGCCTTGGGAATCTCGCCGTGCTCTTCGTCCGGACTGGGAATCACCGCCGCATCAGCAACCGCCGGATGCGACACCAGCACCGCCTCCAGTTCGGCGGGCGCTACCTGGTAGCCGCTGTACTTGATCAATTCCTTCAGCCGGTCCACGACGTAGAAATAACCCTCTTCGTCCGCGTAGCCGATGTCGCCGGTGTGGTACCAGCCCTCGGCGTCGTTGCTCTGCGCCGTGGTGTCGGGATGGTTGAGGTAGCCGCGCATGATGTTCGGGCCGCGCACGCAGATTTCCCCCTGCTCTTTCGGGCCGAGCGAGGCGCCGCTGACGATATCGACAACCTGGGCCTCGCAGTTCGGCACCGGCGGGCCGATGGATGTCGCTTTTTCCGGATCGAGAGTGCGCAGGTTGAGGTGCGTCGCCCCGCTCGCCTCCGTCATGCCGTAGCCCTGCATCATGTTGCACTTCAGCCGGTCGGCGCAGGCGCGCAATGTGCTGGCCGCGATCGGCGCAGCGCCGGAGGCAATCAGCCTGAGGGAACGCAGGTCGAACTGGTCGACCAGCGGATGCTTGGCGAGTGCCAGAATAATGGGTGGGACACAGGGCGCATAGGTGATCTTCCGGTCCTGAATGGTGCGCAGGAAGACTTCCAGATCGAACCGCGGCATCGTGTACAGCGTCACGCCCCGGTACAGCCCCAATCCGAGGATCAGCACCATGCCGTAGATGTGGAAAAAGGGCAGCGTGGCCAGCACGCGGTCGGTCTCCACGATCATATCCGCGGCCAGGCATTGGCGGATGTTCGCCGCCATGCTGAAGTGCGTGAGCATCACCCCCTTGGACCGGCCGGTCGTTCCCGAGGAAAACGGAATCGCTGCGAGGTCGCTGCGTGCATCGCACACATGATCGAGTTCCGAAGGTTGGGTGTCGAGCAGATCGTCGAGGGACACGGTGCCCGGCGCCGCGCCGATGACGAAAATTTCCTTGACGCCCGACCGGGCCGCGGCCTCCTTCGCCCGATCCAGCAGCGCCGGTATGGTCAGCAGGAATTTCGCCGCGGCATCCTGTAACTGGGCGGCAAGTTCGTCCGCCGTATAGAGGGGATTGATCGTCGCACTCGCCCCCCCTGCCGCCGCAACGCCGAGGAAGGCCACCGCGTAGTCCGGAACATTGGGACTGAAGATCGCCATGACGTCGCCTTTGCGCAACCCGCGCCTGGCAAGGCCCGATGCCAATTGGGCGACGCGCCGCGCCAACTGGGCATAGGTCAGCGTATAGCCGGTGCCGACATCCACGAGCGCGGGCTTGTCCCCGAGTGCCGCGGCCTTGTGAAGGACGAAGCGATCGAAGGCCATCTCGGGAATGGCCAGATCGGGATACGGGCTGCGTACGATCATGCGGTTATTCCTCCCGGGCGGGAGTATATAGGCCCCTGGGCCGCCGATGAACGCTGGGCAGACGGAAATCATCTGCTTGTTATACTTCTCGTAACCCGTTACGATAAATAAATGCCCAGAACTCCACAATCCAGGATCGGTCGGCCGTCTACCGGAAAAGCGCTGTCTGCTGCAGAGCGCATGCGCCGCTACCGCGCACGACACCGGGTGGCGGGCCTGCGTGCTGTTACAAGGCTTGAAGTGCCCAATCACGCACTCTCCGCCGGCGCATTGAAGCATCGGATACTTGATGCGCGCAGCCTTGCGATGCACTGTCTGGCGGCAGCAAAGATCGAGCAGGATCGCGTGCTGCTACGCGAGGTGAAAAAGACTTTCCGCGGCTGGTGCGCCCGGTATAAAGATGGAATTCCACGAGCACTGGAAGAATGGCGGGTGCTTCTCAAACGGCCGTGGGCGGAGGTTTCCGCGATCATCACCGACCCCGGGGAACGTTCCAGCCGCCTGCGCCAATCGTCACCTTTTTCCACTATTCTCAGTTCGAAAGAGCGGGAAAGAGTCTATGACGCGTTCCGATCTTGAGCATTTGATTCGTGCCGCCGGAACAATTGCGGGAGATCGTGAACTGGTAATCATCGGCAGCCAGGCCGTTCTCGGTCAGTTTCCCGACGCGCCGGGGGTGCTGTCGCGATCCATGGAGGTCGACCTCTATCCCTTGTCGCGACCAGAACTGGCCGACAGCATTGACGGTGCAATTGGGGAAGGATCGCCATTCCATCAGACCCATGGCTACTACGCGCAAGGCGTGGGTCCGGACACTGCCACGCTTCCAAGAAACTGGCAAAAGCGTCTGGTCCGTATAGAGAATCCCAACACGGGAGGGTTCGCCGGTCTGTGTCTGGAAGTTCACGATCTCGCAATTTCCAAATATGTAGCGGGACGAGAAAAGGATCGTGAATTTACCCAGGCTCTCGCAAGATACGAAATGACGAACAAGATGATATTGTTCGAGCGTCTCGGAGAAACGAAGCTCCTTCCCGCAGTTGCGAAACTGGTCAAAGGCCGGATAGCAAGGGATTTCACGATCTAGCACTTTGATGCAAAACTATCCGAGGAGCGTCTTTTCTGTCATTCCCGCGTAGGTGGGAATCCAGAAATGTTTTATTTTCTTGTCAGCGTGTTTCTGGGCTTCCGCCTTCGCGGGAGCGACGAACCATTTTGCATCAACCCTGCTAGGGTTGACGTGAAATGGGACCGATTTTCCGTCCCCGGCATGATGTCCATTCGGAGCAGGTTCTGTGCCGGAAAAGCCCGGGCAGCGTAAACTGCGGCAATCCATTTCGCAGGAGCCATGCAAGATGAAAAAAATCGCCCGCCTTATTGCCGCCTTGTCGTTTGTTTTCGGAGCCGCCACTGCCCAGGCGCTCGACAAGGTTACCTTCCTCACCAACTGGTTCGCCGAAGCCGAGCACGGCGGTTTCTACCAGGCGGTGGCCGAGGGGATCTACGAGAAATATGGTCTCGACGTAAAGATCGGCATGGGCGGTCCGCAGGTCAATGTCTATCAATTGCTGCTCGGGGAAAAGGCCGATTTCGTGATGGGCTACGACGTCGCTACCATCAACGCCATCGAACAGGGCTTGCCGCTCATTACCGTTGCCGCCAATTTCCAGAGCGAACCGGTCGGCTTGATCGCGCATCCCGACGTGGCAAAGATCGAAGACCTGAAGAGCCGCACCTTGTTGATCGGGCAGGCCAGCGAGACTACCTACTGGCCTTGGTTAAAAGCCAAGTACGGCTTCACCGAAGCGCAGAAGCGGCCCTACGCCTACTCGGTGCAACAGTTCCTGGTGGACAAGAATATCGCGCAGCAGGGCTATATTACTTCGGAACCGTACGCCATCGAGAAAGGCGGCGTGAAGCCGAAGATTTTCCACCTCGCCAAGTACGGCTATCCGCCCTATGCGCAAACCGTCGTGACGCTGAACAAGACCGTCAAGGAGCGTCCGGACGTGATCAGGCGCTTCATCGAGGCTTCGGCGCTGGGCTGGAAGAGCTACCTGAAAAATCCGGCGGCCGCCAATGCGCTCATCAAGAAAGACAACCCGCAGATGGACGACGAGCAGCTCGCATTCAGCATCGCCAAGCTCAAGGAATACGGCATCGTCGAAGGCGGCGATGCAAAGAAGCTCGGCCTGTTCACGATGACCGATGCGCGCTGGAAGCAGACTTTCGAATTCATGTCCAAAGCGGGGCTGGTCAAGCCGGACGTCGATTACAAGAAGGCCTACACCCTCGACTTCGTAAAACAGATCAAAGTCCTGCCTTAGGTAGGTCGTAGTGCTGCAACGGTCCGACAGTTACGAAGCGATTTGCCGGCGATTCAATTGGGCCGTCCCCGAGTTCTTCAACATCGGCGTCGACATCTGCGACAAATGGGCGGCCGACCCTGCGCGCCTTGCGCTGATTCACGAAAAGCGCGACGGGTCCGCGACGCATTACTCGTTCGCGGACATTCGTCGACTGTCCAACCAGGCCGCCAACCTGTTCGTCAGCCGCGGATTGCGCATGGGCGATCGCGTCGGCATTCTGTTGCCGCAGGAACCGGAAACCGCCATAGCGCACGTGGCCGCGTACAAGGCGGGTGCGATCGTCGTTCCGCTGTTCACGCTGTTCGGCGTCGATGCCCTGCGCTACCGCCTGAAGGATGCGGGCGTGAAAGTCCTCATAACGGATACGCGCAGTCTCAGCAAAATCGGGCAGATCCGCGCCGATGTTCCCGATCTGGAAACCGTGTTCTGCATCGATGGCCAGGCGCGTGGGGCCGAGGATTTCCACGCGGCCCTGGATTCAATGAGCGAAGATTTCCAGCCGGTGCAAACCCGGGCAGACGATGCGGCGCTGATCATCTACACATCGGGTACCACCGGCCAGGCGAAAGGCGCGTTACTCGCCCACCGCACGTTGCTCGGCCATCTTCCCGGCGTCGAGATGTCGCATAACTTTCTCGGCGAACCCGGCGATCTGATGTGGACGCCGGCGGATTGGGCGTGGATCGGCGGCTTGATCGACGTTCTGCTGCCTGCCTGGCATCACGGCATTGCGGTCGTTGCCCATCGCTTCGAGAAATTCGAGCCGGTGGCGGCCTTTGCCCTGATGGCGAAACACAAGGTGCGCAATGTCTTCCTGCCTCCGACGGCGTTGAAAATGATGCGCGGCGTGCCGAATGCGAATTCACGCTGGCAGCTCGACATCCGGTCGCTGGCCAGCGGCGGCGAATCGCTGGGACCTGAGTTGCTGCAATGGGGTCGCGACACATTCGGACTGACGATCAACGAATTTTACGGACAGACCGAATGCAACATGGTGCTGTCGTCCTGCGCAGCATTGTTTCCTTCGAAGCCCGGCGCCATCGGCAAGGCGGCGCCCGGACATGAGGTCGAGATCGTCGATGACACCGGGCGCATTCTGCCGGTGGGCGAGATCGGCGCCATCGCCGTGCGTCGCCCCGACCCCGTCATGTTCCTCGGCTACTGGAACAACCGCCAAGCCACGCAGGAGAAGTTCATCGGCGACTGGCTCATCACCGGGGATACCGGCACGAAGGACGCGGACGGCTACGTGACTTTCGTCGGCCGCAACGATGATGTGATCACCAGCGCCGGTTATCGCATCGGCCCCGGACTCATCGAGGATTGCCTGCTCGGACATCCGGCCGTCCGCCTGGCGGCCGTCGTGGGTGCACCGGATGCCGAGCGCACCGAGATCGTCAAAGCTTACGTGGTACTGAGGAAGGGTTTTCTGCCCGGCGACGCCCTGACGCGCGAACTGCAGGATCACGTGAGAACGCGTCTCGCTGCCCACGAATATCCGCGGCAGGTACGCTATGTCGATTCGCTGCCGATAACCACGACCGGAAAAATCATCCGGCGCGAACTTCGCGAC
>JANOGH010000607.1:0-1676 GCA_031414075.1 Betaproteobacteria bacterium
ATGAGGCTTATGTTGCGAAAATCGCCGGGGCGGCGAAGAAACTGCAAGCTGAAAATCTAATGTTGCCGGAAGACGTCGACATGGTCGTCAGGGAGGCGCAAGCCTCGGACATTCTGCGTTAACGTGCGGACCAAAATTCGAGATCGTCCCGCGGCGAGGCGAATCTGAACTTCCCTGGCGGGTACACGGTCCGACCGCTACGAGCCAACCACTCCGCCCGGCGCGGCCGGTGCACAGTTGGCGGATAAATCGATCATGCTGCCGCACGCCCTCTCCCGCCCGTTGCGCCGGCTCCTGCATTGGACTGCGTGGACCCTCGTCACGCTGGTCCTGATCGTGGTGCTGGGCTTTCTCTATGTCACGTTCGTCGGCATCACCGTCGATGCCTCGTTCCTGCGCGGGACCATTGCGCGGACCTTCAGCGACAACATCGGCCGTCCGGTGCGCTTCGAAGGCCCGATGGAGATGGAGATTTCCGCCAAGCCGAAGCTGCGCATCGGCGGGCTGCATATCGCCAACGCGCCGGGATTCGGCGACGACGATTTCGCCAGCCTCGGTGAAGCGCGTCTGGCGGTGGATCTCTGGCCGCTGCTGTTCAAGAGGAGGCTGCATATCGCCGAGCTTGCGGGGCGCGACGTACACGCTCGTCTTCAGGTCAAGGCGGATGGCAGCAATAACTGGACATTCCACGGCCCAAAGCCCGCTGCTACCAAAACGCCCGCACCCGCTGGTACGTCATCGATCAGCGCGGACCAGGCCTTTACGCTGCTCGATATCCAGCGCGTCACCCTGGAAAAACTCAACGTGACGTTTATCGGCGCCGACACCAGGAGCCACTACTTTTCCCTGCTTGCCCTGACCGCACAGTCTCCGGCCGATCAACTGTTCAAGCTGAGCCTGAATGGCGCGGTAGAGAAGGAGTTTCCCTACCAGTTGGACTTCACCGGCGGCAAATTATCGGACCTCGCGACCGATAAGCCCTGGCCGATCGCTTTCACGCTGACCTTCCTGAGTTCCACGCTCGCGGTCAATGGCAGCATCCGTGGCAGCAGCGGCGAGGTAACGTTCGGCCTCGGCACCGAAAACCTCCTGGAATTCGAACGCCTGCTGCAAACCAGGCTGCCGGACGTGGGCGCCAGCGGCATCGCCGGGACCGTGACCTTCGCCCCACACCGGGTGGCGATCACGCAACTGACCGGCGCCATGGGCAACACGACCCTGATCGGCGCCCTGGATTTCGACGACACCGGATCGAAACCGAAGCTCAGCGGCTCCCTGCGCCTGCCGACGCTCGACCTGCGTCCTTTTCTGGGCGAGAAACCCGCGCAGGAAAATAGTGAACCGCCCCGCAGTCTCGCCGAGGTCTATCGCAGCCTTTCCGTCGCCACATTCGATCTCAGGCAGCTGAACAGCGCGGACGCCGACCTCACCCTGGGCGTCGGGCAATGGCTGAGCCTGCCGGGCGACGTAAAAGACGTCACCTTGCAGATCAAGCTGAAGGACGGAACGCTGCAGGCTCCCGTAAAAGCCTCGATCACGGGCGTCGCGCTATCGGGCAGTGCCAGCGCCGACGCCAATGCGAGTCCGCCGAAATTCAATCTGGCGCTCGGCACACGCGATTCCGATCTCGGCGGACTGGCCGAACTGCTGCTCGGCGTACGCGGCGTCAAGGGACA
>JANOGH010000608.1:0-6591 GCA_031414075.1 Betaproteobacteria bacterium
CCTCCGTTCGATCCCGATGTGCAAATACACGGTTGAAGGCTAATCGGATGGGTGGCGCGCGTATTGACATAGCTCAATTGACCGCATATTGATCTGAGTCAATGGCGCGCCACGGGCAATCCGGGATAATTTGCCGGGCGCTGAGAGTCGAAGCGACGTGGAGAGGCAGGCGATCCGATCGCCGTGCCAGGCGAGTTCGCCCAGACATACTGCTGAGCGTATGTTCACCTGCGCGCAGTGCCCCTGTTCCAGGAGGAGGCTGAAATGGCCAACCCGATCGCCGCATGGCACGCCGAGCACGTTTATTTCAAACAGCTCTTGGACCTGCTGCACAAGCAAGTCGACGCGTTCCAAACCGGAAAGCGGCCGAATTACGAGTTGATGCTCGACATCATCTCGTACCTGAAGGACTACTCGGACCAGTATCATCATCCGCGCGAGGACGTCGCGTTCGCCCGCCTGGCGAAGCACTGCCCCGACATGGAGCTGGTGCTCGCCCGTCTCGGCCAGGAACACCGCGTCATCGCGCACGCGGGAGAGACGCTTCGCAAACTCCTGATCGAGATACTCGACGGCGCCGTCATCTCGCGCGCCGAGGCTGAGGTCGCCGCCGCCACCTATCTCGTGTACTACGGAAACCATATTGCCAAGGAGGACGACGTGATCCTCAGCCGCGCGGGACAGACCCTCACGCCGGAAGACTGGGAGGCGGTGAGGAACGCGGTGCCGGTAAGCAGCGATCCGCTATTCGGAGAACGCCCCGAAGCGCGCTACCAGGAATTGCGCCGGCAAATCGCACGCGAAGCCCAGCCGGGTGACTAGCGTTGCGTGATCTCGGCGAGGTGAGCGTGGTATCTGGTAATCGTGCCGCCACGGCGCGCACCCGTCCGCCGGCAATCTCAATCAGCAGTTTTGGGGAACCTCTGAAAATGTCCCGATTTGTCATTCCCGCGAAGCTTGTCCCCGAATGAATCTATCGGGGAGCGGGGAAGACACATGTTCAGAGCGTCCTTAGGCAATAAGCCGGGCCTGACAAGATGACCCGCACGCGTGACTAATTCGGCAGGGTCTTGAGCGCAGCTGCGACGAAAGCACAACTGTCAAACTGCTTGCGCTCGAATGTCCAGCCCAGCCGTACGATAACGGCGTCGCGCGACGGGACCATGGCCACTACCTGGCCCAAATGGCCAAACATCGCGATCGTGTCCGCCGGAAGTCCGTAGCCTTTGCAGTCACCCTCGTTCGGGTCGCCAATGAGCCAGCTATGCGCGCCGTAGCCGCGGCCTTCTCCCTGGGCGGTTGAGCGGGTCGAGGCGAACTTGAGCCAGCCTGGCGGTAACACCTGCTGATTCCCCCAGCGCCCGTCTGCGAGCATCAACTGGCCAAACCGTGCCCAATCGCCCACGCTGGCCCACAGGTACGACGAGCCGACCCAGTTGCCGGCGGTGTCGGTCTCCAGCACTGCCGTTTTGGCACCAATGGGGGCAAACAGCGCTTTGGAGGGATAGGCCCAATACTCCGCGTCGCTGGGCAGGCGGGATCGGTCTACAGCGGACAACAGGTTGGCAGTCTGGCTCATGTAACGCCAGCGCTGGCCAGGTGTTGCTTCGGCCGGTGAGGCGGCTGCAAACGCGGCTGCGTCGGCTTGGCCCCACAGCATCTTCGGCACCGAGCCCCAGGGGTCGTAGTCTTCGGCACTCGCCAAACCGTCCCGCATGTACAACAGGTCGGAGACCTTGATGTTCCTGCGCGCGTCGCCTCGCCAGGCGGCCACCCAGCCGGGCTCGCGCGACTCGGCAAAAGCGTCTACCACCGGCGTGTCATGTGACAGGCCGCTTTCAGCCGCCAGCTTGTAAGTCAGCATGCCCAGCACAGTCTTGGCCATGGACCAGCCGTGCAGTGGCGTGGATGCGTCAAATCCGGGCGCGGTGCGGAGCACCAGCAAGCGGCCCTTGTGCACGATGGCGATGCCTCTGGCGTTGGCGGCCTGCGCGTCCCCAGCGCCCACGAACGCATCCTGAACAATTTTCTGCAACGCGTTTGCGTCCACGCCCGCGCCCCAGTCGGCCGGCGCGAGTGGCGCATCACCTTGCGGCCATGGTCGGCCGCTGTCAGCGACAGGGTCTGCGGCTGGCGCATGGGGTTCGGCCGAATCCACATCGAGTACGCAACCGCGGTTTGGCAGCAGCCTGGCCTGGCGCGCGAAAAGACCAGCAAAGCGGGCGGTCACGGTCTTGCCTTCTTCGTCGACCGAAATGCCAACAAGAACCAGCGCCCGACTGGCCGGCACCACGTCTTCCGCCAACAGGTTCGGCCATGGCCTGCCGGCTACAAAGGCCGCCGAGCAAACCCCTTTAGCTGCCATACCGGCGGCAATGCGTGGTACGCCCAGCGCGATGAGCGAGATAACGACAAGCGCGAACAGGCCCAGCAGCAGACTGCCGGCAATGCTGAAGCCACGTTTGGTCCGGCTCTTGGCCATGGAAACTCCTGCTTGCCAATCTACCATTGCCACATGGATTGGTGATGGTACGGCGTGGCTCTCGCTATTGGCGAACCCGCCGATAGTCGGCGCTGACGCCTCCACGCAACCATGCAGGCCTGACGCTGTCGCACAGTTGTTGCAAATCCGCGGATGCTCTGCGAAAGTGCCTTTATGAAAAAGGAAGCCGGCCAGCAGAAGAGCATTGCGGATCGCCTGCTGGCAGCGCTCGAGCTGGACGAATTCGTTCTGTATTCGCAGAGCATTGTTCCGTTGTTCCCCAAAGATACCAACAGCCCGTTCCAGGAAATCTTTATCCGTTTCAAGGAAGAGGATGTGAAGTTGCTGCCACCGGGGAGTTTTTTCCCGATCCTTGACGAGTACAATCTGTTGCCGGATTTGGATCGCTGGGTCGTTAACCGGCTCTCGCGTTGGGTGAGCGGTGCGCTCAGCATAAAACCGGATTGGGTTATTCCCGTCAGCAACATCAATTTGTCGAATGCGACCCTCGACGACTCCGATTTTGGCAAGTACGTGCTGGCCTACGTTGACAACTCATTTTTGTCGAACGGCGCTTTGGGATTCGAAGTGGACTGTGATAGCGCAGTCAACCATACCGCGACCTTCCGGCAATTTTTGAAGGAAGTGGTCCCTCTTGGATGCTCTTTGACACTGTCGGATTTTGACGGCAGCGAAACCGCCTTTTCAATACTGGAAACTTTCGCGCCAAAGTTTGTGAAGATAAGCGCATCGAGCGTAATCCCCCTCAAAATTTCCGAAATCAGCGGGCGATGCCGTGCCCTCGGCACGAAGACGATCGTCCAATACGTGGAAAACGCCGAGAGCCTTGATCAGTTGCTCGAAATGAAGATCGATTTTGCCCAAGGCTTGCATCTCTCGCCAGTGCAGCTTCTTTAGCTGCTTCCACGACGTACGCGCCCATTCCTGCTTGCGCAGGGACAATTGGGCCTGCAATGTGCCATCCATCCTTCGCTCCATCTGCGGACCTGCCTCACCCCGTTCTGCGATATC
The DNA here is from genome assembly GCA_031414075.1 of Betaproteobacteria bacterium. Lineage (GTDB taxonomy): Bacteria > Pseudomonadota > Gammaproteobacteria > Burkholderiales > JACQAP01 > JACQAP01. Next base: position 3,515 of record JANOGH010000608.1, read on the forward strand.
TGGACAACTTCGACTTCGTCGTGGAAGCATCGCGCCGCTGACTGGGGGTGCAGCGCGCAATATCATCGCAGGTCTCGTTTCGCCTGAAGTAATCGGGTGTCGCTGCACACGCGAAAGGCCAATTCATCACTCGGGAGGTCGAAATGTTTATCCGCAAATCGGTACAAGCAATTTTTCTATGCGGTGCTGTCCTGACCGCAGGTTTGGCCCCTTCGGTGTCGCAATGAGTGCGGGCTCTCGTCTACTGAATGTTCCCGAGTCCGTTGCCCCGGTATACAAAGTTCGGCTGAACGGCCTTGATCTGCGCGTTCTGCCCGCGCAGTTCCTCCATCTTGGCCGGTCCCGGATCCTGCGTGAGTGTTACGAGGAAGATGTTGCGCCCCAGACCCTGAGTGCCCTTGATCCCGAATCGCCCATAGAGGTCGGCGATGGCCTTGACATCGGCTCCGTCGGCGAGCGTAACGAGATACTCCCCAGGCATGCGGGTCTGACGCGACGAAGAGTCCATAGGCGTGGGCGCAGAGTCGCGTGGCGTCTGGCTGCAGGCAGTCCCCGCGACCAACCCCGCCATCGCAAGCACAAGTCCGATGCGTCGCCGCCTGCCGTGTTGCATGCCGCCGCCTATTGCACCGTAGCCGTCAGGCCCGTGGGCGGGTTGATGTACGCCAGCGACGACATGACATCGATCGCCTTGCCGGTCGTGGTATTGCCGGCGAGGGCGGCGATGGATCTGCCGCCATTCTTGATGGCGTTGACGGTATCGGCGTAGGTGTACTGCGGATTGAAGGCGCGCAGCATGGCGGCGAGTCCCGCGACCTCGGGCGAGGCCATGGAGGTGCCGCTGGTGGTCCGGTAGGTCGTCGGATTGAGGGCCAGCGTATCGATGCTGAAGCCATGAATGCCTGCGCCTTGGCCGGTGACGCTCGCATCGGTCAACAACTGAAAACCCACGGAGCACGTGGCGCTGATACAAGGGGAAAGATCAAAGGACAGAGGCCCGATTACCCCCCCAGTGGTCCCGCTACCACCATTAAGCAGAACGCCGCCCGCGAACGGATCGCCGCCACTGCTTCGATAGTTGAGGTTGAGAGAATCACCCGGCTGAATGGAAAATTGGGTGAAAAACCTTAACGTCGCCGCGTTGTTACCGCTGAGGTTGAAACTCTTGTAGACCCGATTGTCGGCGCTGTTGGCATAAAGGCCCGAAGGAAAAGTTCCGGGATTGACCAACACGTCGACCGGACTTCCGGAGAATGTCAGCGGGCTGTAGGCCCATCCGCCTCCAGAGGTCGTCCAATTAAGAACACCACCTGTATTGAAATTGTCGGAGATCGTCGCGTTAGTGCCGGCCCACGTGCTAACGGTATTGGTTCCCGGCGCACCAACATCGACGCTGGTCGCTCCCCAGTTCGAGAAGCTCGCCAGCGCGTAGTTCTGGTCGAGCGCAGCAACGCAGACCAGATTCGGCTGAGTGAAGTTGCAGGGATAAGCAGCAGTGATGTCATTGTTGCTGTTCTCGTTGCCGGCCGCCACGATCACGACAACGTCGCTATATTGCGCGGTAGTGATGGCGGCGCTGAAGATCGGGTCGAAGCCTCCGCCGACGAGGCTCATGTTGATCACCATGGCGCCGTGGGTCACTGCGAAGTTGACGCCCTGGGCAATGGTCGCCGTCGTCCCGCTACCCTTGGCATCCAGCACGCGCACCGCCATGATGCTGGCCTTCTGGCACACGCCCGTGGTGCCCGTGCCGTTGTTACCGACGGCGCCGATGATGCCGGCGACATGCGTGCCGTGGCCGTGAAGATCGATGGGGTTGTTGTCGTTATCGACAAAGTCATAGCCGTGGTTCGGAAAACTCACTCCGCCGTTCCACATGTTGGCGGCGAGGTCTTGCTGGTTGTAGTTGACGCCGGAATCGACCACCGCAACCGCGACGCTGCTGCAATCGGCGATATGGCCCCAAGCCGGCTCGATGTTTATGTCGTCGCCCGAGGTACCGGCGTTGGGCGCATAGGTACCGGTTGTGACGGTTTGTCCGGTGTTCTTGAACGCCCAGAGCTGGGCGTATTGCGGGTCGTTGGGCGCCGCGGTGGCGTGGTAGATGTAATTCGGCTGGACGTATTCGACATTCGGGTCGTTCCGGTAGGCCGTGAGCGCCGTCTCCACGGTCTGGCCGGCGCCGACCTTGACCTGCGCCCAGCCGGGCTGTTCCAGGTTGGCAAGGACGGAGTGTCCCCGGGCCGCCATGGTCGCCGCGCGCTGCTGCATGCTGGCCGCAGGTTTGAACTTCACAATCACTTCGCCCGGCACATACTTTGCGGCATCCGCGTCGGCCAGAGTAGGCAGCGCGAACGGAACGGCGGAAACCTGAGGGGCCAGCGTCAGGACAGCGCCGACGAGCGCGCCTATGGCAATCGAGCGTGACGGTGTTTTCATCGGAGTCTCCTGCCTGTGTCAGGGCACGACCACGGTGAGAGACTGCGAGGGCGCGCTGAGGCTGCCGGCGCTGCCGCCTTGGGCATCGAGCGCCGCGAAAGCGCGCACGGTCACGGTGTAAATCCCCGTCTGCAATGTAGTATCGGTGGTTGTCGGTGCCGTGGGCCCGGACGCGTACGGCACGTCGATCGTCGGCTGGCCGCTGATCGCGACGTGGTAGCCGCCGCCCAGGCTGTTGACCCCCGTTTCGTGGTTGGGCGTCCAAGCCAGAGTAACGGCATGGTTCATCACTGGTGGAGGGCTTGCTGGTGCGGGGCTTGACCCGCCACCTCCGCCGCCACAACCGAAAAGAACAACCACGAACAGGCTTGCAAAAACAAGCCGGTAGGGTCGAAGCCGAAATCCCATGAACCCTCCCGGTTAAATAGACGAAGAATAGGTTATTGCTGAGCTATCCGGTAGGCAAATAACCCGCGCTCGCCCGGCTTCGTGCGTGACCTTCTGCACCGGTGACAGCAGAGTCTCCATCACCGCGCGACTGCCGAGTGTGATTTCGGCAGACACCACCATATCGGCTGAGACCTGGAACCGTTTGCCATCGCGTTCGAAGTAAGGCGAATCCAGCGCCACCAGCGCAC
>JANOGH010000609.1:0-3144 GCA_031414075.1 Betaproteobacteria bacterium
AGCCGAAGCCGAGGCCAAGGTCAAAAAGGGCATCAAGCTCAAGTTCTGGGATCCCGATGCGCTCGGCAGCCGGCTCCACTACATTGACTGAATCCGTCGTTGGTTTTCGATTACTACAAACGCCTTTCGGCCAGCAGGCAAAGCATCTACCGGCAAAGCGATGCGATCATCGCGGTCACTTTGCCCGATGCCGGGATCCTGCGGCCACCGGCGCAGGCATTGGTGGCGGCATTGAAATCGGAAGACCGGACGACCGTTCAGCGGCTGTCGCAGCAGGTCACGGACGGCATCATCGGACAGATGCAGGTTCCGCTGCTGCGCGTCCAGGTGCTGGCGGTCAGGCCGAGCCACGACTGGGGCGAACTGCACGGTCTGTATTTGCCGGAAGAGGACGGCACGACGGCGAAGATTCAACTGTGGATGCGCACCGCGAAACACAAGCGCGTAGTCGCGTTCAAGAGCTATCTGCGCACACTGCTGCACGAGATTTGCCACCATCTCGACTACGAATTCTATAAATTTCCGGAGACCTTCCACACCGAAGGCTTCTACAACCGTGAGTCCAGCCTGTTCCACCAACTCGTACCCGGCGCTCAGGCCGGTTTGCCGCGATCGGATGATTGAATGAAAATCGCCGGCGCCCTGTTCGGTCTTCTCATCCTGGTGGCGGTATTTGTCGTCTGGTACCGCGCCTACAAGTCGATCAAAGGCGACGACGCGCCGCTGTTTTCGATCGACAAACGTAAACCGAGAAAAGACAATAACTCGCTGGATGAGTTCGTCGCCGCCTACAAGCGCGGCGAAGTTGTCCCCGGCAATGGTATTCCGGCGTCAGTGAAGCCAGCCACGGCAATTCCCTCCATCCCGGCGGCAGTGAAGCCCGCCACTGCAATTCCCTCCGCCCCGGTGGCAGCCGCCCCGGCCAGGCGCGAGGCGTTCATTTCCGGTTCGACCAAACTGGCCTACCTCGCCTGCAAGACCGGACTGCGTGACCACCACATTTTCGCGCACGTGCCCCTCTCGGCGCTGTGCACCGGTGACGCTATCGACCCGACATTGGCACGCGCCGGTGTCGATCTTCTGATCTGCAACGCGGCCATGTCGGCCGTGGCGGCCTTCGACCTGATCGATGCTGGTCTGATCGATGCAGGAACCGGCGCCGCGAACGCGGCCAAGTCGGACTTCCTGAAGGCGCTGGGCATCCGCTATTTGCGACTGTCGGCCAAATCCCTGCCGCGACCGGACGAACTGCACGCGCTGCTCTACAAGATGTAGGGCCCACTAAATCAACTCTCTCACCGCGGAGGACGCAGAGGACGCGGAGGAAAAACTAGGGCGAGGAAAAGAAAACTGGAATTGAAATCGGCGTAGCCGGTCGAGGATTTGCACTGACAATTTTTTGCTGCGATGGATCATCGGTCGACGAACGGGTTTTACATGAGAATATTTTTTGCTCTTGTCTTTCCTCCGCGTCCTCCGCGGTTAGCGTTTCTTTAAGTCTTTAACCACACCTAACGCACATGTAATAAAGGCCGCGCATGGCGGCCTTTTTTTGGGGGAATAAGAAGTCTCAGCCCTTCTTGCCCGCCGTCGGTTCGGTCGGCTTCTCGCTCGGTTGCACGTCGGTGGGATGCGGGATCGCGCTCTCATCCGCCGGACAAAAAGCATCGATTGCCTCGTTATGGCACCAGTGGGCGTTGAAGCCATCGTTCTTCTTGACGCATTCATAGATGTACTTGCCCATCTCATCGGACCAGGCACAGTTCTGCCGTTTAAGGAAAAACCGCTCGCGGCCATTGGCGGCACCTTCGCCGAACGCCACACTGCTGGCGCCAAGCCCGGCCAGCACCAACCCGATCACGCCAACTACAACTCGTCGTTTCATCGTAAACCTCTCAAAGTATGTGCCCGGCCTCCCGCCTAGGCGTCTGCCCTGCGCGTGGATTGCCGCGGCGACACTCAAGTCACACAATTCTAGGGCAAAACAGGCGGAACGCATATCGCCTCGCCCAGGGCCTTGCGCGCACTGGCACGCAGATGCGCGTCCTTGGCGCAATCGAAGGCCTTGAGCAACGCATTGACCACCGGTTTCGCAAGCAGTTCGATTGCCAGATCTACTTTGCGTGGAACTTGAATTCCAGAACCAGGTAACGGCGGCCGACCAGGTCCTTGGTCATCGTCAGTTTTTCGCCGTTGTATTCCGCATCCATGGTAAATCGCCCACCAGCAGGCGGATTCATATAAAAATACGGCCCCTCCGAAACCGCCTCGATCAACGCATTCCCGCTCTGGTCTGTCAGCGTGACCTTCACCCCGCTGATGTCGGCTGCTTCGCCTTCGACCTCGAAAATGAGCTGAATCGGAAACTTGTTGGCAATCTTGAACATAGCACAGGCTCCAAACGGTACTGTGTGCTCAGTGCTGCGTCGTTAGCCGGCCCCTCCGGTCCGAGGACCGGCTGGCATCACTCCGCATCTGGCTGATTTTGCGGCATAGCGTTACTGAAGGGATCGAGCTTGAGGCACGCATCGTTGATGCGTCGGATGAAGGGAAACGGGCCGAGATCGACCTTGAAGCGATTCGCATTGGCGACTTGCGGCACCAGCGCAATATCGGCAAAACCCGGCGTGTCGCCGTGGCAGAACTGCCCGGTTTCCCTTTCCGTCGCAAGCCGCTTCTCGAGCGCCGTGAAGCCAACCGTCACCCAATGACGGTACCACGCATTTTTCTGTTCGTCGGTCAGCTTGAGCGTATCGGTCAGATAGGTCAGCACGCGCGTGTTGTTCAGCGGATGGATTTCGCACGCGCAGATCAGCGCCAGCGAGCGCACGCGGTTCCTGCCTGGGGCATCTTTGGGCAGCAAGGCTGGTTGGGGGAATTTCTCGTCGAGATACTGGATGATCGCCAGCGACTGATACAACCGCTGGCCGTCGTGCTCCAGCACCGGAACCAGATTCTGCGGACTGATCTCGGAGAACTCGGGTGTGTACTGCCGGCCCTTGGTCAGATGAATGCTGACTTGCTCGAATTCGAGGTCTTTCATGTTCAGCGCGATGCGCACACGGTAGGACGCAGAACTTCGGAAATACCCGTAAAGTTTCAGCATATTTTCTCCCTATTGAGCCTTCCAAAATACATGACAGA
>JANOGH010000610.1:0-4986 GCA_031414075.1 Betaproteobacteria bacterium
ACACGGTGGTGGCGAGCGTAATCAAGTTCGTGCTTGGCCTGTGGCTCGCGCTGCTGCTCAACAAGCACATGCCGTTCAAGTCCTTTGTACGCGCTATCGTGCTGCTGCCGTTCATCGTGCCCACGGTGCTGTCGGCGATCGCGTTCTGGTGGATCTACGACGCGCAGTTCTCGATCGTGAGCTGGGTACTGGTAAAAATGGGGCTGATCGATCAATACATCAATTTCCTGGGAGAACCGAACCTGGCGCGGATGTCCACCATCATCGCCAACATCTGGAGAGGCGTGCCGTTCGTCGCCATCTGCCTGCTGGCGGGCCTGCAGACCATCCCGCCGTCGATGTACGAGGCGGCGAGCATCGACGGTGCCACGCCGCTCCAGCAGTTCCGGCATGTGACTCTGCCGATGCTCTCGCCGATCATTGCCGTGGTGATGACTTTCTCGGTCTTGTTCACGTTTACCGACTTTCAGCTGATCTGGGTGTTGACGCGCGGCGGTCCCATCAATGCAACCCACCTGATGGCAACGCTTTCCTTCCAGCGCGCAATTCCTGGCGGTGCCCTCGGCGAAGGCGCGGCGATTGCCACCGCGATGATTCCCTTCCTGCTGGCAGCGATACTGTTCAGTTACTTCGGATTGCAGCGCAGAAGGTGGCAGCAGGGGGGGAGTGACAAATGATGAGAAGGGACGAGGTACGCCCGACGAGCGCCCATGGCGAACGCTGAGCCACGCGAAGGAATGCAGTACCTCGAATCGCTGCCCCGGCGCTGGGTGACGGTTTATATTCCTTTGCTGGTCTTCCTGTTCGTGTTGCTATTTCCGTTCTATTGGATGGCGATCACTTCGTTCAAGTCAAATGCCGAGTTGCTCTCCACCAGCGGCAATCCGTTCTGGGTGGTCGAGCCGACGCTTGATCATTTCAGGAAATTGTTTCTCGCAACGTCGTATCCGAAATGGATGTGGAACACGATCATCGTGTCGGTGACCGCGACGTTTGTCTCGCTGGCCGCGAGCGTTTTCGCCGCCTACGCGATCGAGCGCCTGCGCTTCAAGGGCTCGCGCCAGGCCGGCCTGGCGATTTTCCTGGCCTATCTGATTCCGCCGTCGATCCTGTTCATCCCGTTGGCGATGATGGTGTTCCAGATCGGCATCTTCGATACCCGCTGGGCGCTGATTCTGACCTATCCGACTTTCCTGATCCCGTTCTGCACCTGGCTGCTGATGGGCTATTTCCGCTCGATCCCGTTCGAACTGGAAGAATGCGCGCTGATCGACGGCGCGACGCGCTGGCAGATTCTGACCAAGATCATCCTGCCCCTGGCCGTGCCGGGCCTGATCTCGGCGGGGATTTTTGCCTTTACATTGTCCTGGAACGAGTTTCTCTATGCGCTCACTTTCATCTCCGCATCGGAGAACAAAACGGTTCCGGTAGGTGTGATCACCGAACTGGTGGAAGGCGACGTCTACCACTGGGGCGCCTTGATGGCGGGCGCGCTGGTCGGTTCGCTGCCGGTAGCGGTGATGTATTCTTTCTTCGTAGAATATTACGTCGCCGGCATGACGGGGGCAGTAAAGGAATAAAAGTTCGTGAACCACGGAGGACACGGAGAACACGGAGGAAATCAAAAGAGAAGAACCGCGAAGTAGCAAGGTGACGGGATATGACTACCAGTCTACGTTCCATTCGTTGACTGAATACTCGGCCCATGTTTATTTTCTTTACTTCTACTGAATCGTTTTTCCTCCGTGTTCCCCGTGTCCTCCGTGGTTCAATTTCTTGGTTTGTTTTTGTGTGAGGACAATGAAAATGGCTGCTAAGAAAAAGTTGCGTAGTTACCAGTGGTTCGGGGAACCGGGCATCGACAGCATGGTGCATCGCTCGTGGATGAAGAACCAGGGCCTGCCGCCGCATCTGTTCGATGGCCGCCCGGTCATCGGCATCTGCAACACCTGGTCGGAGCTCACCCCCTGTAATGCGCACTTCCGCCAGATCGCCGACCGCGTCAAGCGCGGCGTGCTGGAGGCAGGCGGCTTCCCGCTGGAGTTTCCGGTGATGTCGCTGGGCGAGCCGGTGATGCGGCCGACTGCGATGCTGTTTCGCAACCTCGCCTCCATGGATGTCGAGGAATCCATCCGCGCCAATCCGCTGGACGGCGTGATCCTGCTAACCGGCTGCGACAAGACCACACCGGCGCTGATGATGGGCGCGGCTTCCTGCGACGTGCCCGCGTTGGTTGTTTCCGGCGGACCGATGTTGAACGGCCGCTGGCGCGATCAGACCATTGGCTCAGGCACCCACATCTGGAAGTTCAAGGAAATGGTGAAGACCGGCGAGATGAACGACGACGATTTGCTCGATGCCGAGCAGGCGATGTCGCGTTCCGCCGGACACTGCATGACCATGGGCACCGCGTCGACAATGGCGTCGATGGCAGAAGCCCTGGGCATGGCGATGCCGACCAACGCCGCCATTCCCGCCGTGGATTCGCGTCGCTACGTGCTGGCACACATGGCGGGACGCCGCATCGTGCAACTGGTCAGGGAAGACGTGCGTATGTCGAAGATCCTGACCAAGCAGGCGTTCGAGAATGCAATCCGCGTCAACGGCGCGATTGGCGGCTCGACCAACGCGGTGGTGCACCTGCTCGCCCTCGCGCGCCGCATTGGCGTGAAGCTGACGCTGGACGATTGGGACCGGCTGGGCCGCAAGTTGCCTTGCCTCGTCAACCTGATGCCTTCGGGCGAGTACCTGATGGAGGATTTCTATTACGCAGGTGGCCTGCCGGTTGTGCTGCGCGAGCTCGGCAGGGCCGGCCTGCTGCACAAGAATGCGATGACGGTCAGCGGGGAGACGATCTGGAACAACGTCAAGGCCGCCAGGAACTGGAACCAGAAGGTGATCTTCCCGATCGAGAAGCCGTTCAAGAAGCAGGGCGGCATTGCGGTGTTGCGCGGCAACCTTGTTCCCAGGGGCGCCGTGATCAAACCCTCCGCTGCGACACCGAAGCTGATGAAGCATCGCGGCCGCGCGGTGGTGTTCGAAAGCATCGAGGACTATAAGAAGCGCATTGACGATCCGAAACTGAAGATCGACGAAACCTGCGTGATGGTGCTGAAGGGCTGCGGACCCAAGGGGTATCCGGGCTTTCCGGAAGTCGGCAATTTCGCGCTGCCGACCAAGATTCTCAAGAAAGGCATTACCGACATGGTGCGTATCTCGGATGCACGCATGAGCGGCACCGCCTACGGCACAGTGGTGCTGCACAGCGCGCCGGAAGCGGCGGCGGGCGGGCCGCTGGCGCTGGTGCAGGACGGCGACATGATCGAGATCGACGTGCCGAAGCGCAAACTGCACCTGGATGTTTCCGACGCCGAGCTGGAGCTGCGCCGCAATAAGTGGAAGGCGCCGAAGCCGATGGCGGATCGCGGTTACGTCAAACTCTATATCGACCACGTGAACCAGGCCGACGAAGGCGCCGACCTGGATTTTCTGGTGGGGGGCAGCGGGACACCGCTATTGCGCGAATCGCATTGAACTAGGAACAAGACACTCTCACCGCAGAGGATGGGAAATGCTGACAGGTCCCCTGCGGGCTACCGAGGCCCGGAACTGCCTACCCATGAGCCTCCCCGCCCGGGCGGGGAGGACGACGCTCCCTTCTCCCTATGGGAGAAGGGCTGGGGATGAGGGAAGAGACGCCACGACAGGTTCATGGCCACAATTCGCGGCGCACGCGCCGTGGCGTCTCTCCCCCAAACCGGGCGCACCAGCATAATATGGCGGCTTGAACTGATCCGGCGCGGCCCGATTTTCCCCTTGGCCGGCCGGCGCCTACTGAGGAGACTGAACAATGTTGCAAGCCGCCGATTTGACCATTCGCCTCAATCCTGCCGACGACGTGGTCATCGCCCGCGTGGAACTGCCCGCCGGCACCGAAATCATCAAGGAAAAAATCCGCGCTGCCGTTACCGTCCCGGCCGGCCACAAGATCGCCACCCATGACATCACGGAAGGCTCGCCGGTGCGCCGCTACAACCAGATCATCGGTTTCGCGGTGAAGCCGATCAAGGCCGGAGATCACGTGCACGTTCACAACCTGGCGATGGGCGATTTTCAGCGCGACTACGCCTTCTGTGCCGACTACAAGCCGGTTGAATACGTCGCAAACCCGGCCACGTTTCAGGGCATCGTCCGCGACGACGGGCGCGTGGCGACCCGCAACTATCTTGGCATCATTTCCAGCGTGAACTGCTCGGCGCATGTCTGCCGCACCATCGCCAAATTCTTCGACGAAGATTTCATGGCGCAGTACCCCAACGTCGACGGCGTGGTGCCCATACATCACAAGACCGGCTGTGGCATGGGTTCCGAAGGCGAGCCGGTGGAACTGTTGCGGCGCGTGCTGGCGGGTTACGCCGTTCACCCGAACTTCCATTCCTCGCTGATGATCGGCCTGGGCTGCGAGGCCAACCAGATCAATAATCTTTTGGCTTCACAGGGCCTGAAGCGCTCGAAGCAGTTGCAGGCCTTCACTATCCAGGAAACCGGTGGCACCAAAAAGACCGTCGCCGACGGCATCGCGCGCATCAAGGAATTGCTGCCGGACGCCAATAAATCGAAGCGCGAGACTGTCCCGGCTTCGCACCTGACCCTGGGCCTGCAGTGTGGCGGCTCCGACGGGTCCTCCGGTATTTCCGCCAATCCGGCGCTCGGCGCCGCGGTGGACATCCTGGTGCGCAATGGCGGCTCCGCGATCCTGTCAGAGACCCCGGAGGTCTACGGCGCCGAACACCTGCTGACCCGCCGTGCAGCCACCCGCGAGATCGGCGAGAAATTGGTCCAGCGCATCCACTGGTGGGAGGACTACACCACCAAGCTCGGCGGCGAGATGAACAACAATCCTTCACCCGGCAACAAGGCGGGCGGTCTCACGACCATCCTGGAGAAGTCGCTCGGCGCGGTCGCGAAGGGTGGTACCCAGGCGAT
>JANOGH010000611.1:0-2085 GCA_031414075.1 Betaproteobacteria bacterium
CGCCGACGCTCGGCCCGGGCGACATCAGGTCCAGATCGACGTTGACGATCGAACTGATGGTGTTGATCAGCGAAACGGCGTCGGCGCCGCCTTTTTTCGCGGCCCGCGCTGGCGTGAGAATGTTGGTCACGTTCGGTGTAAGTTTGACGATCACCGGCAGGCGGCTGTACTGCTTGCACCATGCTGTGACCATCTCGACATATTCGGGCACCTTGCCCACCGCCGCACCCATGCCGCGCTCGGACATACCGTGCGGACAGCCGAAGTTGAGCTCGACACCGTCGGCACCGGTGTCCTCGACCATCGGCAGCACCTGCTTCCAGGCGCGTTCATCGCACGGCACCATCAAGGACACCACCATCGCGCGGTCCGGCCACGCGCGTTTCACCTCGCGAATCTCGCGCAGGTTCACGTCCAGCGGCCGGTCGGTGATCAGTTCGATGTTGTTGAAGCCGATCAGGCTGCGATCGTGGCCGAACACGGCGCCGTAGCGCGGACCGCTCACGTTCACGATCGGCGGATCTTCGCCCAGCGTCTTCCAGACGACGCCGCCCCAGCCCGCCTCGAAGGCGCGGCGCACGTTGTAGGCCTTGTCGGTCGGCGGCGCGGACGCCAGCCAGAACGGGTTCGGCGAGGAGATGCCGGCGAACGTGGATTTCAGGTCAGCCATTGGATGCTCCTTTGCTTTCCGCGGGCTTGACCGCTTCCCTGCGCAGCCTCGAATCTGATCGAAGCCAGGCGTCGATCGCCAGAGCAGCCTGCTTGCCGTCTTCCACTGCCGCGACGGTGAGATCCTGGCCGCCGGCCACGCAGTCGCCTCCAGCCCAGACGCCTTCCAGCGACGTGTGGCGCCCGCCATCGACGGAGATGCGGCCGTCCTCCATCTCCAGCACCTGCTTGCCGCCTTCGACCAGAGGGTCCGCAACGAGCGCCTGGCCGATGGCCTTGAACACCATGTCGGCGGCAATCGTGAAGTGCTCGCCGGTTCCGGTCAGTTTGCCGCCTTTGCCTGCGCGCGTGTATTCGAACTCCACGGCACCGACCATGCCGCTTTCGGCGATGACGCGCACCGGCCGGGCCCAGTGGCGAATCAACACGCCATTGGTCTGCGCCCAGTCCTGCTCCTTGTGGCTGGCGCTCATCTGCTCTTCGCCGCGCCGGTAGACGATGGTGACTTCCTCGGCGCCGAGGCGTTTCGTCTGGCAGGCAATGTCGATGGCGGTCATGCCGCCGCCGATGACCACGACCCGGCGTCCCACCGGCAGCGCGGACAGATCCTTCGTCTGGCGCAGGACGTCGATGTAGCCGATGGCATCATGCACGCCTTCGAGATTCTCCGCGGCAATGCCGAGACCGTTCACCCCGGCCAGCCCCATGCCGAGGAACACCGCGTCGTACTTGCGGCGCAATTCCGCCAGCTTGATGTCGCTGCCGAGCACCTTGGCGGTTTCGACTTTGATGCTGCCGACCGCCAACAGATAGTCCACTTCGCGCTGCGCGATGCCGCCGGCGACTTTGTAGGCCGCCACGCCGTATTCGTTGAGCCCGCCGAGTTTGCTGCGCGCCTCGAAGACGGTGACCGCGTGGCCGAGCATCGCCAGCCGGTGCGCGCAGGACAATCCGGCCGGACCGCCGCCGACGACAGCGACCTTCTTGCCGCTCGACGGTCCGGCCTTGAACAACTGCACGCCGGCATCGAACAACCAGTCGGTGGCGTAGCGCTGCAGCGCGCCGATCCTGACCGGGCGCTCTTCCTGCGCGGTGCGCACGCAACTGCCCTCGCACAAGACTTCGGTCGGACAGACGCGCGCGCACACCGAGCCCATGATGTTCTGCGTCAGGATGTCCTTCGCCGCACCCTTGGGATCGCCGGTCGCGATCTTGCGGATGAAGCTCGGGATGTCGATTGCAGTCGGACAGGCCTGCACGCAGGGCGCGTCGTAACAGAAATAGCAGCGATCGGACTCGACCAGCGCCTGCGCGGGCGTCAACGGCGGATGCGCGTCCGCGAAGTTGCGCGCGTACTGTTCGGGCGGTAGCCGGTTGTTGCGGATGTCACCCACTGTTTGTACCTGTTCTTAATCT
>JANOGH010000612.1:0-3358 GCA_031414075.1 Betaproteobacteria bacterium
GCGTATCTTGCCGCGCGCGGCAAGTTGTCCGCCGAGATCGAGGTGAAGTGAAGGAGAGTAAAGGATTGAACAGGCGGACGCGGCGTAAACAGAGTTGCAAATCCCGGCTCTGTTATCCCCGCGTCCTCCTGGCTGGATGCAGATAAGCAATACGCCTTACGTGGCGCTCTACATTCCGGTCGCGGCGATGCTTTCGTCCGCCTCCGCAGAGCGGACGATGTAGCCGCCGGACTTTTCGTCGTGCTCGAGTTTGAGCAGTCCGCGGATCGCGGCCTCTTCGAGCAGGCTGTTGAAACTCTTGAAGCCGTGATAGGTCTCGTTGAATCCGGGATTGCGGCGCTTGATTGCCTGCTTGATCATCGAACCCCAGATCTTTTCCTCGCCGCCGCGCTCGCCGGTCAGGGCGTCGAAGGTGTTGACCAGCAGATCCAGCGCCTTCTGCGTCTTGTCGTCGAGCGCGGAATCATCGGCATCCGCCGTTTCTGCAGCCGGGGCTTTTGCGCCTGCGGCCGGTTTCGCGCTGGCACGTTTGCGCGGCTGGCGTTTGGGTGGTTCCTTGCGCACGAGGTCGTCGTAGAAAATGAACTCGTCGCAGTTCGCGATCAACAGGTCGGACGTCGAGTGCTTGACGCCCACGCCGATCACTTCCTTGTTGTTCTCGCGCAGCTTCGACACCAGCGGCGAAAAATCGGAATCGCCGCTGAGGATGACGAAGGTGTCGACATGCGATTTCGTATAGCACAGGTCGAGCGCGTCCACCACCAGGCGGATGTCGGCGGAGTTCTTGCCCGATTGCCGCACGTGCGGAATTTCGATCATCTCGAACGCCGCGTCGTGCATCGGCGCCTTGAACTCCTTGTAGCGCTCCCAGTCGCAGTACGCTTTCTTGACGACGATGCTGCCTTTGACCAGCAGGCGCTCCAGCACTTTCCTCATGTCGAATTTGTCGTACTTCGCTTCTCGTACACCGAGTGCAAGGTTCTCGAAATCGCAGAACACGGCCATGTTGCGGGTATCGTTGGGGTTGCTCATTTTAGAGTCGGGATTGGGGATTGGGGATTAAGGATTGAGCTAGGGGGAAGGAGGGAGTGAAACGGCCGGACCGATTTTGATTTGCCGTCAATCCTCGATCCTCAATCCTCAATTCACGCCGCTTTTGCGGCGGAAGACAAAGACTGTCTGACCGCGGCGGTGAAACGATCGATGTCGGCGCGGTCGATGTCGAGATGCGTCACCAGGCGGATGGTGCCCTGACCGCTGATCAGGATGCCGTGATCCTTCAGGGACTCGCGCAGGTGCACAGAGCGCTGAGGCTCGATTGTCATGTACACCATGTTGGTTTGCGCCGGCGCGACCTTGATGCCGTCGATGCGCGACAGTCCGGCGGCCAGTGCCTTGGCATTCTCGTGATCCTGTGCCAGGCGCTCGACGTTGTGTTCGAGCGCATAAATGCCGGCCGCCGCGAGCACGCCGGCCTGGCGCATGCCGCCGCCGACGACCTTGCGCCAGCGCCGCGCTTTGGCGATGAGTTGCTTCGATGCGCACAGCACCGATCCGACCGGTGCGCCGAGTCCCTTCGACAGACAGACCGACACGGAGTCGAAATACCGGCTGATCTCCGTGACCGGAACCTTCAGATGCACGGCCGCATTGAACACGCGCGCCCCATCCAGATGCAGGCCGAGTCCGCGGGCGCGGGTGAATTCCTGCGCCCGTTTCAGGTAGTCGAGCGACAGCACTTTGCCGCCCTGCGTATTCTCGAGGCAGAGCAGCCGCGTTTTCGCGAAATGCGGATCGTCGGGCTTGATGGCCGATTCGACGCGTCCCAGGTCGAGCGAACCGTCCGCTTCATAGTCGAGAGGTTGCGGCTGGATGCTGCCGAGTACCGCCGCGCCGCCGCCCTCGTACTTATAAGTGTGGCCCTGCTGGCCGACTATGTATTCGTCGCCACGTTCGCAATGCGACAACAGCGCCAGCAGGTTGCTCTGCGTGCCGCTGCAGACGAAGAGTGCCGCTTCCTTGCCGAGCATGGAAGCGGCCAGGGCTTCCAGCCGGTTGACGCTCGGATCTTCTCCGTAGACGTCATCGCCGACTTCGGCGGCGAGCATGGCGGCACGCATTTCCACGGTGGGCTTGGTCACGGTGTCGCTGCGCAGATCGATGACTTTCATAGGGTGGCTCCACGGACACGCCGGACGGCATGTTTGCTATTCTCCGATTGATCTTTCCCTAATTCACATCAGTGAATTAGGTCTATCGTCACCCTCTCCCTCCGGGAGAGGGTTGGGGTGAGGGATTGAGCGTTCTGACTGTCACCTAATATACGAAACGCTCAATAAGAGCGAGTTTACCGCGTTTGCCTGTCCGCTCCAATGCACCCCGCAGACGTGCCGCAAGAAGAAGGGATTCGAAGCGTTCGGGGAGGAACAGCTCCGGCACCTCCCCGGCCGGGCTTTGCCCTCCCCGAACGTGGTTTGCCGAGTCAATCGCCAGGGGGTTATCATCGGCACAGGTCCAACGGCAGACATCCGCGCGTTTTCGCCCAGATCGGCCGGGGGTTCCATCTCGCCAGGATTTCCCATGCGATATCCCATGCTTCGAAAAATGATCCGGGCCCTGCTGATGAGCCTGCTGTTCGTCGGTCCGCTTGCCGCGCAGACCGAAAACCAGCCGCCTTCGCAGACCGGCGAATTGATCTGGCGCGATCCGAGCTGCTTTTTCTTCGTGCTGAGAATCGGCGATCAATACGCGCTGTTCGAGTTCCTCGGCGGACCAAGTCCGATGGTCGGCAATGTTTTCGAAGGCGCGCTTTCCGCATTCGGCACACGCAAGATCGAGAACAAGACGGAAGGAAAACCGACCATGGTGTACTCGGAAACTTTCGACCTGCCGAAATCCAAGATGGACAAGAAAATCTCGCGTCAGTGCAAGAAGAAGAAGGAATTCGAGGCAATCGCGGGATGAATACGGGCCTTCCAGCGCGGCGCGCGGCCATGATGCTGACGCTCGTTGCGGCAGCGGTATCGAACGTCGCGCACGCCGACGAAGGCATGGTCATCTGGAAGAACACCGAGTGCGGCTTCTTCATTCTGCAGATGAAGGCCGGCTACGGACTGTACGAGTGGGTCGCCGGTCCCTATCCCAACGACGGCGACGTGATCGAAGGCGAGCTCAAGGCGCCGGGAGAACATCGGGTGAACAACAAGACCGCCGATGTTCCGACCACGATTTACCTGGATACCTTCTCCGAAAAGCGTGCCGCCATCTCCGCGCACATCCCGGCCAAATGCAAGGCCAAGCCGGACTACGTCCCATTCGAGTTCGACGGCTAGCAGTCTGTCTTAATTCGACCCCGAAA
>JANOGH010000613.1:0-4624 GCA_031414075.1 Betaproteobacteria bacterium
CTCATGTTTTTCCTCTGCGTCCTCCGCGTCCTCTGCGGTTAGCGCGTTTCTACGCGGGAAAAGTAACTGTTAGGGAACCTGAGCGTCGCTCATGCGATTCAGGATGATGCCGGTGCGCCGCTCCAGCAGCGGCGTCTCGCGGACCTTGTCGTAGAAACGCGGCTTGGGCACCATCGCGGCCAGTCGCGCGGCCTGCTCGGGTCCGAGATTGGCCGCGCTGACGCCGTAGTAGTAGCGTGCTGCGGCTTCCGCACCGAACACGCCGCTGCCCCATTCGATGATGTTCAGATAGATTTCGAAGATGCGCCGCTTCGACATCACGTTCTCGATCATGAGCGTGATCAGCGTCTCCTCCGCCTTGCGCCAGGGCGTGCGCCGGCCGGAAAGGAACAGGTTCTTGGCGAGCTGTTGGCTGATGGTGGAGCCCCCGGCGACCACTTTCCCCTGCCGAAGATTCTTCTCATGCGCTTTCTGGATCGCTTCCCAGTCGAAGCCGTCATGATCCAGAAACTTGGCGTCTTCGGCGGCGATGAGCGCGCGTTTCAGATGAACCGATACGCGCTCATACGGCACCCATTGATGCCGCAGAATCGCATCCGGATTTTTCTGCTGCAGGACCTCCAGGCGGTCCTCCATGAACGCGCTGGTCGACGGGTTGAACCAGATCCACCAGACGACGCTGCCGAAGATCCAGAACTGATAGACGACCACGGCTGCAATCAGGAGCAGCACGAGGCGCGCCGTCCAGCGCCACACGCGCTTCATCGGATCATGGCGCGCGCAGCAGCGCGATGACCGGCGCGGTGTCGGGACGCACGCCGCGCCAAAGCAGGAAGGATTCTGCCGCCTGCTCGATCAGCATGCCCAGCCCGTCGGAGGTTTTCGCGCCGTGCGCCGCAGCGAAGGCGAGAAAGGGGGTGGGGCCGGTGCCGTACATCATGTCGTAAGCGAGTGCGCCGGCGGCAAAAACCTCGGCCGGCAGCGGCGGCAACGCCCCCTGCAGGCTGGTCGAAGTAGCGTTGATCACCAGGTCGAAGTGATGTCCGGCGAGCTCGTCGAAACTCAGGCCGCTCAGCACGCTCGACGCGGCCACCGCTTTGCGGCGATAAGTTTCAGCCAGTCGTAATGCCTTTTCGACGGTGCGATTGGCGATCGTCAGTATGCTGGGCTCGCGTTCGAGCACAGGCGTGAGCACGCCCTGCGCCGCACCGCCCGCGCCCATCAACAGCACGCGCTTGGCTGCGAGTCCGAAGCCGAGGTTGTGCACGATATCCCGAACCAACCCCACGCCATCGGTATTGTCGGCGCGAATGCGGCCATCCTCGAACTCCAGGAAATTGACGGCTTCGGCGTCCCTGGCGCGCTGCGAGACTTCGTCGGCGAGATCGAAAGCTTCGAGTTTGAACGGCACAGTGACATTGACGCCTTTGCCGCCTGCAGCACGAAACGCTTCCACGGTCCTGCGGAAGCCATCCATCGGTGCGAGTAATCTCGAGTACTCGATGTCCTGGCCGGTCTGGCGCGCAAAAGCCGCATGGATCTCGGGCGATCTGCTGTGGGCGATCGGATTACCGACTACGGCATAGCGATCGGTCATGGGTTGGCGAGCAGTTCGAGGTCGCTGCGCGTGTAGCTGAAGGTGCGCGAGATGCTCAGGATATCCCACTCCTTGAGCACCGCCGCGGGAAATGGCGGGAACGGTGCCGCCAGATCCACCGCGCGCCTGGCGGCGCTATCGAGCAGCGGGTATCCCGACGGGCGGTCGATTTCGATCTTCTCCACACTGCCGTCGGCCCTGATGTGCACGGTCATCACCAACGATCCGAACAGCTTGCGCCGCCGCGCTTCCTCCGGGAAATACTGCGTGCCGATTTTCTCTATGCGCTGACGCCACTGGTCCACGTATTCCGCGTAGACCACTCCTTCGGTACGCGCGCCGATGAATTTTCGCCGGGGCAGTTTCTGATATTCATCCCACTCTTTCGCGATCTGCGCTTCCAGTTGCGCGATGCGCAGACGTTGCTGATCGGCCGCCGGATCCTCCAGTCTCGCCTCGCGCGGCAACTCCGGCGCAGCCCGGGTCGAATCGGCAGTCGAGTGCGTGCCTTGCGAGAGTTGCAGTAGTCGCTGCGCCTCTTCTTCCAGTCGCTGCACCTGCCTGGAGGCGAGTTGCACGTTTGGCGCCGGCTCGACATTGTGAAGTTTCGGCAAATTGGACTTGGCACGACGCTCGGCTTCGGTGTTGCCTCCTCCGTCCAGGTTGGCCTGGGCCAGGGCATCGGCCTTGACCGGCTTCGATGCAGTCTTCGAATTGACCAGCACGACGTCGAGATGCGGCACGAACTTCGATGCGTCGAATGCCGGCGGGGCGAAGGTGATCAGCAAAACGATGGCGTGCAGGACAACGGAAACCGCCAGCGTAATCGGCAGGACGTCGCCCGTGGCAGGCGGCGGCGGGACAGTGAGGCCGGCGGCCAGGCCGCCTCGTGCGGGAAACGCGATGATCGAAGTGTCCGGCAAATTCGCTTTGCGAAGGAATCGAACTGTGTCAATTCTAAATAACTACGGCGCAACTGTCAGCGCGATTGCGCTTCGAGCGGCCGTTTGAACTCGCAGTACAGGGTCAGTTCCAGGAGATCGATGTTGGACACGGCCAGCTCCACCCGGGTTCCAGGCGCCGAAGCCGGCATCGAAGGCACGCGCGCCACCAGGGGGATACGGTCTATGCGCACCAATTCCTCCCGCAGTACGTCAGCGCCGGTCAGGCTGACGCCTTCCTGGATCAGCCAGCGCAGACACCAGTAGCGCTCCATGCCGCGCTGGAACTCCGCATAGGCGTCGTAAGCCAGTTCAAAATCGCGCAGGATGACGAGCAATCGCTCGTCCCGGAGTGGATAGGCGGGCGGCTCGTTCCTCACCAGCGACAGCAACTGGCGCTGGTTGACCAGATCGGCGTAACGCCGCAGTGGCGAGCTGGCCCAGATGTACTGGGGCACGCCCAGGCCCTGGTGCGGTGCCGGTACGGTGGACATTTTCACCTTGCCGCTGGCTTGCGCGCGATAGAGCGCCGGAATCTCATTCTCCGCCAGCTGCCGACCCCACTCGGTATTGACCAGGATCATCATTTCCGAGACGACCTTGTCGATCGGCGAGCCGCGCCTGCGCTCGACGATGCTTATGCGATCGTCGTCGAGGTAGAAGTTGTAGTCGGCCCGCGCGATCGCGGGTTCGTCCTTGCCGCGCTGCCTTTCCAGTTTAGCGGCCAACCGCCACAGCAGGATGAGCTGCTCGCCGAAACGATGTTCAACCTGCCCGGCGGCCAGCTGCTGCTCGTTGAACTGTGCTTCCAGGCTGTCGTGGCGCAGATTTGCAGCGATCCTGACGCGCTCGACTGCGCTGCGGTGTCCGGCGATGTCCAACTCCGGGGTAACTTCGACGTACATCGACAGCGCCGGACAGTCGTGGCCTTCGGACAGGGTGTATTGCGCAATGGCGGCTTCCGGCAGCATGGTGATCTTGTCGCCGGGAAAATAGACCGTCGACAGCCGCTTCGCGGCCTCGCGATCCAGCGGCGAATCGCATGGCACGCCGAGGGCCGGCGCAGCGATATGCACGCCAACCTGCCAGTTCCCGTTCGCGAGCTTCGTTACCGAGAAAGCGTCGTCGATCTCGGTTGTCGTAATATCGTCGATGCTGAACGCCTCGACCGGCGACAACTCCAGGTGGCCGGGGTCAGCGGCCGTCAGCGCTGTATCGAATTGCGTACCGCGCGGAAAGTACTCGAACAGAAAACGCCCGAAATGGTAGTCGCGGCTCGAAGGCAGCGCACCGCTTTGTTGCAGCAGCTTCGGGATCGTCAGGTGCGTCTGCGCCGCTGCCTGTTCGAGCGCCTTGAATTCGACCGTGCCCTTGTCGGGCCGGTAGAGCAACTGCGGCAGCAAAGGCCTGAGTTCTTCCGGAAACTCGAAGCGCACGAGCTGTTCGGCATAGCGTACCTGCAGCTCGGCCAGTATTTTCTTGCGCTCGATGCTCGCCAGCGCCGCTTTCAGGGCATCGGCGGGTGCGGCCTTGTAGCGGCCCTTGCCTTTTTTGTAAAAATGCGTGGGCGTCGCGTGCAGCCGCATCAGCAGTCCGGCGCTTTCGACCGGCTTCGGTTCGCGGCCGAAGTATTCCTTGCCGAGCTGGTCGAACGCGAACTCGGTTTCGCCCGAGCACTCCCAGAGGAAAGCCGGATCGATCTCGTCCGAGGTCTTCTGCGCGTCCGCCATGAACTGCGACAAGGGTATGTGATCGAAGCGGATCAACACGGCGGCCTCCTTCACCTTGGTGCGCTTGCCGTGCTGGTTCTCGACTTGCAGCGAGGTATTGTTGTCGGCCAGCACGGTGCCGGCCTTGAAGGAACCGTCTTCTTCAAAAAAAACAATCATGTGCTGCGCCGGTAAGGCGTGAGGAGTGAGGCTTAGGAGCAGGGCGCGATTATACGCGAGCGCTCCCCGAACCCGATCCCGTTAGGCGGAAAACTCGAGAACAATGTCGAGGTAGTCGCCGAACTCCCGGAAGCCGTGGTCGCTTCCCTGCACGATGACCTGACGGCAGCCGTGGTAGTGGTCGACCGCGTCACGCC
>JANOGH010000614.1:0-1803 GCA_031414075.1 Betaproteobacteria bacterium
CATCCAAATCCCGGCCCGCCGGCGGTCAGCGGTAATTTTACACAGGACCACCGCGTCAAACGCACGGGATCGATCGGGTCGCCCGCAGTAATCTGGCATTGCTTCGCGCTTGTTCCACAACCGGACTACTGAAGGAGAGAACCATGAACAGAATGACAGCGATCGCAATTGTCATGGCGTTGACAGTGTGGCCGGGATTGTTTGCTCATGCCCAGCCTGCCTCGACTCTGGACGCAAGACCTCACCAAATGCACCGCGCTGGGAAGCCGGTTATTCACTGCGCGCATAACGATGCGGGTCCGCGTGCCCCGCAGCCTTGCAAAGTACGGCAGGCCGGCGAAGCAGTGCGTCTCGGCTCCGATGTTACGCGCCAGCAATTTGACTGCATCCTGTCGGGTGTGTGTGGTGGGGGCGAGCGTGGCCGCGTCAACGGCTGAAGTCACTTGCCTTACCGCGCGCGGACATGGACCTACGCAGTCAGCCTGATCACGTTGAATGTGGTTACCGGCTTCAGAAAACCCTTGAGTTGCAATTCGCCGACCGGCTCGACTTCAGCAAGGCCCTCGACCGACGCCAGTACCCGCCTGGAAATCAAGGTCTGGCCCGACTTCGCTTCGCCACACAGGCGCGCGGCCAGATTCGTCACCGTGCCGATCGCACCGTAGTCCCAGCGCCCTTCGAAGCCAATCGCCCCGATGGTCGCAAAACCCTGAGCAATGCCGGCCCCGAATCCGAGGTCGAAGCCGAGTTTGCGCCACTTTGCCGTCACCGGGGCCAGGCGCTCGTGCATCGCGACGGTCATGCGCACGGCACGCGCCGCGGCATCCGGTACCGGAACCGGATCGTTGAAAAACACCATCATGCCGTCGCCCGCGAAGCGTTCGAGCGTGCCCTCGTGGGAGAGGATCACCTGTCCCATTTCGGCGTGATACTCGCGCAGCACGCCCATGATCTCCTCGGGCTCGTTGGTCTCCGCGAACGCGGTGAAGCCGCGCAGGTCGAGGAACACGACCGCGACCTCGCGGCGATGACTTTTCAGCGGGTCATCGGCGCCGCCGGCCAGAATCAGCTCGGCAAGCTGTGGTGAGAAGAAGCGCTTGAGCCGGCTTAGATTGTCGAGCTGCGCGACCTGGTCGGTCACGCGCTGCTCCAGCTTCTGGTTCCACTCCTGAAGCTGCGCAGATTGTCCCTGCACGGTATCCTGCAGCGCCTTGATCCGCAGCATCGACTTGACGCGCGCAACCAAGGCTCCGTGGTCCACCGGTTTGGTCAGAAACTCGTCGCCCCCCGCCTCCAGTGCCTGAACGACGTCCTTGGGATCGGATTTCGCGGTGACCAGGATGATCGGAATGAACGGCAGCGAAGTATCGGCGCGCAACCGGCGACAGACCTCGATGCCGTCGAGCTTGGGCATCATGATGTCGAGCAGGATCAGGTCCGGGAGCTGGTCTCGCACCGCAGCCAGCCCCTCTTCGCCATCCGCCGCCGTCACGACCTCGTAGCCATGCGCCTCCAGGCGCATGCGCAGGATCTCGACATTGTTCGGATTGTCGTCGACGACCAGGATTCGTGGTGGTGTGTGCATGATCAGTCAGTTCAGAACGTTTGCCGAGCGTGCCGCTCCCTCACTTCAACCTCTCGCGAATCGCCCCCTCCCTAGCCCTCCCCCGCAAGCGGAGGAGGGAAGGATTCATGTTCCTTCCTCCGCTTGCGGGGGAAGGCTAGGATGGGGGCAACTCACTTCCAACGCTCGCATGATCCGCTTCAACACCGCCTGCGTTTCCAAAAATACCTGGTTGTCCC
>JANOGH010000615.1:0-2547 GCA_031414075.1 Betaproteobacteria bacterium
CATCGGATCGTTTATTTTTTCGATCCTGGTGTTCTCGATGGCGTTTTTTGTACGCGACGTGTAGAGCAAGTGCATAACGATGGCTGCTGACAACGAACTGACCCCGACTGATTATATTTCGCACCACCTGACGAACATGACAGCGTCGGTGGGCCAAGGCGATTTTTGGGTTCTGCACGTCGACACGCTGGTGATGTCGGTTCTGCTCGGCGTCGTCGGCCTCGGCTTTCTCTGGTGGGTAGTGCGCGGTGCAACCGCCGGCATCCCCGGCAAGCGCCAGGCGTTTGTCGAGCTTGCCGTGGAGTTCGTGGACGAGCAGGTCAAGGGGATATTTCACGGCGACCGCCACAAGTTCATCGCGCCGGCGGCGCTCACGGTATTCGTGTGGGTGTTGCTAATGAACGCCATGGATTTCCTGCCAGTCGATATCATGGCTTGGTTCTATGAGGATGTGCTGCACCTTCACAACTGGCGCGGCGTGCCCACTGCCGACATCAATACGACTTTTGCACTCGCCCTGTCCGTCTGGCTGCTGATGATCTATTTCAGCATTGCGGTCAAGGGACTCGGCGGCTGGATCCACGAACTGTTCGGCACGCCTTTCGGCAATCATGTGCTGCTCTGGCCGGCGAACTTTCTGTTCAACCTGGTGGAATACATTTCCAAACCGCTGTCGCATTCGCTGCGGCTCTACGGCAACATGTACGCGGGGGAAATCATCTTCCTCCTGCTGGGCCTCTGGGCTGCCACCGGGCTGGTTGGCGCGGTATTCGGCGCGATCCTCGGCGCCGGCTGGGCGATCTTCCACATATTGATCGTTGTACTGCAGGCATTCATTTTCATGATGTTGACCGTCGTGTATCTCTCGATGGCGCATGAAAGCCACTGATTTCGTCATCCACTTTTTTTGAAGAGAAGGAAGGAAAACGCAAATGGAAAAACTGCAATTACTGGCGATGATCCAGGCCTCCACCGGCATTGGCATCGGTCTGATGATCGGCCTGGGTGCCGCGGGCGCATGTATCGGCGTGGGCATCATGTGCAGCCGCTTTCTGGAAGGTGCTGCCCGCCAGCCCGAAATGATTCCGACGTTGCAGGCCAAGGTTTTCCTCTTGCTCGGCCTGATCGATGCGTCGTTCATCATCGGAGTGGGTCTCGCCATGTTGTTCGCGTTCGGCAATCCGCTGCTTGCTGTCATTCGCTGAGCCCGGATTTCGGCAACTACAGTTGAGGAGACAGCCGTGAACATCGGTATAACCATGCTCTCCCAGGCGGTCGCTTTCGCGATCTTCATCTGGTTTACGGTCAAGTTCATCTGGCCTCCGCTCATGAAGGCCATCGAGCAGCGACAAAGGCAGATTGCTGAAGGTCTGGCTGCAGCGGAACGCGGCAAACAGGAGCTGGAGTTGGCCGCCAAGCGAGCGGCCGAAGAACTGCAGCGCGCCCGTGCCCAGGCCGGCGAAATAATTTCGCAGGCGGAGAAACGCGGTGCGGCGGTAATCGAAGGCGCGAAGGACGCTGCCAAAGTCGAAGCCGGGCGTATTGTTACCGGCGCCAAGGCCGAGATCGAGCAGGAAGTTTTTCGTGCCAAGGAGGCGCTGCGTACGCAGGTGGCGATGCTCGCAGTGGCCGGCGCGGAGAAGATCCTCAAGCGCGAGGTTGATGCCAAGGCGCACGCGCAACTGCTGTCCGGTCTGGAAGCCGAACTCAGATAAGACGATGGCCGAACTCGCTACCATTGCCCGGCCTTACGCCGAAGCGGTATTCCGCCTTGCCAAGCAGGGCAATGCCTTGCCGGCCTGGTCTGATGCACTGAATCTGATCGCCACCATCTATCAGGATCCGCAGACGCAAGCGGCTATGGCCAATCCCAAGGTCACATCGGCCGATATCGAACGATTATTGCTCACAATCTGCGGTGAGCGCATCGACGGCGTGGCGCGCAACCTGATTCAGTTACTGGTGCACAACCGCAGATTGTCAGTGCTTGGGGAAATTCGCGAGTTGTTCGAGCAACTCAAGCTGGAGGACGAAGGCAAGCTGGATGCGAAGATCAGTTCGGCCTTTCCCATGGAAGACGCGCAGCGCCAGCACGTTGTGAACCTGCTGTCCTCGCGATTCAAGGGCAAGATCAATGCCACTGTGACCGTGGACCCCGATCTGATCGGGGGAATCAAGGTCGAGGTGGGCGACAAAGTCTGGGATGCTTCAGTGCGTGGCAGGTTGCAGACCATGGCCGTGACCCTTACGAAATAGGAGTTTTGACCCATGCAGTTGAATCCGTCCGAAATCAGCGAGCTGATCAAGAACAAGATCCAGAATCTCGCTTCCTCTTCCGAGGTGCGCACGCAGGGCACCGTCGTTTCCATTACCGATGGTATCTGCAGCATTCACGGTCTGGCCGACGTCATGCAGGGAGAGATGCTGGAGTTTCCGGGAAACACATTCGGTCTTGCACTGAACCTAGAGCGCGCGCGGCCGATGGTGCCGCCGAGTTCGTCGAAATGCGCCTGCAATGTGCCGCCGGGCGGCCCATCGTTGAACGAC
>JANOGH010000616.1:0-3069 GCA_031414075.1 Betaproteobacteria bacterium
TCCTGACACCGCCACCTGTCATGTTTGCCCCCTTTGGCAAAGACGCCCGATCCCCAAGGGCGCCTGACTCATTCTGCTCCTACTGCGGCTGGCTATCGAGGCATTGCTCCGCGTCCTTGCCTGCTTGTCTCAGCCAGCGACCTTGCGCCAATCGTACTCGCTCTTCGTGGTCGGCGATTTTATGGAGAGTTGCGGCTGCAGTGTACCGCAGGAATTCGCTCCGGGCTCATGCCCACGGACGCAACGCGAGAAACGCGCGAAGGAAAACAACGGCCTCACGCGCGGCACTATGCGACAATTCTTGCAAGCAGGGCGCAATGCGCCGATCTATTGAATTTCCGCTGCAGAAATTGCGCCCGTGTTTTTGCAAATCCGACGCCAATTTCTTGGCGGCAACCCGCTCCGGCCGGACTCCCCGACATGGCCTGCTATTTGCATAGCAAAGTCACCGTGTGTACAGTACTTGTGTCAAAGCCATGCCATGGATTCTATTTGAATTTCTGTCGAATGGAGAGTTCAGTGAAAAACAGCAAGGGGTTCACCCTGATCGAGTTGGTGGTGGTCATTACCATTCTCGGCATTCTCGCGGCGGTTGCGTTGCCCCGATTCGTCAACCTGCAGAGCGAAGCGCGCATCGCCAAGCTGAACGCAGTTCGCGGCGCAGTGGGCGCTGCTGCCGGGCTTGTTCATGCCAGAGTGTTGGTGCGAAGTGGGGTCGTCGACCCCGCGGTTTGTCCCGGTACCGCCATCATTGCTGACAACACGACGACGGTGTGTACCGAAAACGGCATCGTCGCCGTCGTCAACGGCTATCCCCAGGCACTCGCGGCGGGCGCCGGCGCCGGAATCATCTCCGCCGCCGGGTTGACCTCGGTGTTCAATCCAACAGCGCTTCAGTTCACCGCTGAAGGCTATGGCCAGGCCGGCGGCGGGGCAGTTGCCGGGTCAGTCCTGACCATCCAGGTACTGGGCAATATCCCGGCGACCTGCTTCTTCACCTATACGGCCCCCGTAGCCGGAGCGGCGGCTGTCGTCAGCGCCACAACGACCGCCGGTTGCTGATCGACGAACAGCGAACAGTCTTCCGCAAGAGAAAAACGGCGCCCTCGGGCGCCGTTTTATTTTGGAATTCAGAGCGGACATGAGCAGATCAGTTTCGGCGGATTCAAACGAATACTTTATCGAGCGATTCCGAATACGACTTCGTGTTGGCCGGAATGGAAAGCGATGCGTTTGGTGCGAACGACCTCGCGGATCATCGGTGCGAACCCGCGCACGATGTCGTAGCGCGTCATTGCCCAGGGGCCGACGCCACCTTCGCGATGACAGGCGACGCACTTGTCGACGAGCAGCCGGAAGTTGTCGACGCGATCGCCCGGGTTGAGTGCCAGCGCGGAGCCGATGAAGAAGAATCCTGCGAGCACTGCCATGAGACGAAATACGGTGTTCATCCAACCTTCCGCAGCGCACAAAGAAAAAGCCCGGTTTCCCGGGCTTCTTTCAGTCTTTCAAACCCCTCCGAGGCGGGGTTTGAAAGACGACTCCTCCACTCGGCTTACGCCGGGCGAATATTCGATGCCTGGTCGCCCTTGGGCCCCGTGGTCTTGTCAAAACTGACCTTCTGGCCTTCCTTGAGGGACTTGAAGCCGGCATCCTGGATCGCGGAGAAATGGGCAAAAAGATCCTTGCCGCCGTCATCCGGGGTAATGAATCCGAAGCCTTTTGCGTCGTTGAACCACTTAACGGTACCTGTAGCCATGTCTTTGTCTTCCTGAAATAGTTTAAGAATGTGGGCGATTTGCCCGATTGCGGGATCTTGAAGAGAAGAGGAAAAAAGGCCTGAGAAGGTCTCGTTGAACGGTCGTACCCGACTGATTGATCACTGCTCCAGTATCCTGCGGCTCCCTTTATACGACGACATTTCGATGCCGTCAAAGGCTAGTTCCGGCCCCGCTTTCCCCGGAACCGGTGAAATCGTCGCATGGTGGCCAGATGTTCAGGGAAACCCGACCCCCTTGGTCGAAAGCCCAGCCCGGATCGATACAAACGAACCTGCACGACGGCGGCGTCCTGGGCACGGATGAAAGCCGGCCTCCTGCCCGGCAAGCAAAAATCGACTGAATCGGAAGGTCGGGGCAACGCAGCGTACCCGCCCCGGTCGACTAGAACTAGAATCGCAACCTACGCCAGATCATTTCGATAAAAGTCGGACTCTCACGGAGGGGCTTATGAAGCGCAGATCGTTTCTCGGGAAGGCGGCCGCAGGCGTGGCCGCAAGCGTTGTGGCTGCACCGGCCATTGCCCAGTCGCAGCCGGCCATCCAGTGGCGGATGGCGGCGAGTTGGCCGAAGAGCCTCGACACGATTTTCGGCGGCGCGGAGCTGATTGCCCGGCGCGTCGCCGAAATGACCGACGGAAAGTTTCAGATCCGCACTTTCGCCGCCGGGGAGATCGTGCCGGCGCTGCAGGTACTCGACGCCGTGCAGGCGGGAACCGTGGAAATGGGTCACACCGCGTCGTACTACTACTACGGCAAAGACCCCGCATTCACCCTGGGCAGCTGCCTATCGTTCGGCATGAATACGCGCCAGAGCTATTCGTGGTGGCACTTCGGCGGCGGCGCCGAGGCAATGGCACCCCTGTACAAGGAGTACGGCTGTATTGCCTTGCTCGCCGGCAGCACCGGCTGTCAGATGGGCGGCTGGTTCCGCAAGGAGATCAAGTCGGTCGCCGACCTGAAAGGGTTGAAGTTTCGCATTGGCGGCATGGCCGGCCTGGTACTGGCGAAACTGGACGTCGTACCGCAGATGATCGGCGGGCCGGATATCTATCCTGCGCTCGAAAAAGGCACGATCGACGGCGCGGAGTGGGTGGGGCCCTACGATGACGAAAAACTGGGCTTCAACAAAGTGGCCAAGTTTTACTACTACCCCGGCTGGTGGGAAGGCGGACCGATGCTCACGGCGCTGGTCAACGAAAAGAAATGGAACGAGCTGCCCAAGGCCTACCAGGCGGCGCTGGCGGCGGCGTGCGGGGAGGCGAGCGCCTGGATGCCGGCCAAGTACGATG
>JANOGH010000617.1:0-11764 GCA_031414075.1 Betaproteobacteria bacterium
GCCGCGGCGGCGTGCTCAAGGGAAGCGCCGCGCGCGAGCGCCGTGCGCAGGGCATACGAAGCGGCGTCGAGCGAGCGAAAGACCACGTCCTCGCCGAGACGCCGCACCTCGAGCCGGGCGCCGCCTGCGTCCAGGCTCACCGTCGCGTCGGGGTCGGCGTCCGGCTGATTGGCACGCCAGATCCGGTCCGCCGGCCAGGGCGACGAGAGGAACGACACGGACGGATGGAGCGCAAGCGTGACGCTGCCGATCCGATCGGCGGGGACTTCGCCGAGTCGCGCTGCGTCGAGGGCGGCTGCATCATCGGCGTGAAGCGCCCGGTTGATTGCCCATTCGATTCGTGCGACATCCGGCAGGTACTCGAGGTGCTGGCAGGGGCCGAACGTGGCCAGAAATTCAGCGAACGACTCACCGTACTCGAACAGACACGGCGCCGCGGGCGGATGCGCGCGGATGTACTGGTCAGCGGCGTAGCGGAAGAAGCGCGCGTCCACAAGCCGGCACACGACCGGGTAGGTTGCCGCGAGCGCGTCGGTCAGCGTGGCGAGCACATGGTTGCGGTAGATGCGAAGCCGCGTGGCGGGCGCGAGGCCGTCGGCTGCGATCAGGTCGAGGAGCGCGTCGTCCGCATCGCCGAGCAGCGCGCGGGCGAAACTCGACTCGAATTCACGCAGCGACGGCATCACGCGTTCGGTTGCGCAGGGCGTCCAGGTAGCGCTGCGCTGCCGCCGCCTCGTCGAGCAACACCGCCATCTCGGGCAAATTCGTGTCCCACTCGACCAGCGTCGGGATCGGTCCACAGCGCTCGAGCGCGTGGGCATAGAGTTGCCAGACCGGTGCGGCGACGCGCGAGCCGTGGTCGTCGATCAGGATGGTGCGGCCGTCGGCATCATTCGTCGAATGCCCGGCCAGATGGATCTCGCCGACTGCGTCCGCCGCCAGCGCATCGAGGTAAGCGCAGGGGTCCTCCTCGAAGTTGCGGCAACTCACATACACGTTGTTGACGTCCAGCAGGATGCCGCAGCCAGTGCGCCGGGCGAGTTCGCCGAGGAATGCCGGCTCGGAAATCGGCGAGTGCCGGAAGCGCAGGTAACGAGCCGGGTTCTCGACGAGGATCCTGCGGCCGAGTGCCTCCTGTGCCCGTGCAACACGACTGCACATCGTGTCCAGGCTCTCTTCATCGTATGGCAGCGGCAGCAGATGGTTGAGATACGCACCGTCCACCGCGCTCCACGCGAGGTGCTCGGAGACAAATACGGGTTCGAGTCGCGCCACCAGTCTCGCCAGCCGTGCCAGGTGGCGCGTGTCCAGCGGGTCCGCCCCGCCCAGCGACAGTCCGACACCGTGCAGCGAGAAAGGATAGTCGCACCGCAGCCGTTCGAGCGCGGCCAGCGCCGGTCCGCCGCCCATATAGTTCTCCGCATGCACCTCGAGGAAAGCGACGGCCGGTCGGGTGGTCAGGATCTCGGCGACGTGCGGCGCACGCAGCCCGATCCCGGCGCCTGTCGGGCCGGCCGGCACGCGATCGTCATGCGCAATCATCGCCCCCTCGCCTCTCTTGATCGGACGCTCTGCTCAGTTGCGCATGGGCTGTAGGCCGCCTCCAACCACCTTGGCGCAGGCTCCGATCGGCATGTAGACCCAGGCGTCGGCCTGGCGGTCTCGCTTCGAGGTTGTGGCGCAGGCCGAGTTGGCGGTTTGGCAATCGTTTTTGCCGGCCTTCGCGATGCCAAAGCACTTTTCGGCGTCGAAGGCGGGCTTGGGTGCCGGACCGCCCAGGGCGCTCGCCGGTATGGTGAGGGCCGCAGCGACGGCGGACGCAATGAGAGCGTTCGATTTTCTTGTCACGATGCTTCTCCTTCCATTGACGGATACCAAATCTAACCATACCACACGCGCCGGCATTGCTTTGCGCGGACCCGGAGGGCGCATGCGTTGGCTCGGCCGGGTTGGCGCGGGCCGCGAGCCCGCGGTAGTTTCGATTGCGCCATTATCGTTGGCGAGTAGTCCACCGACCGACTCCGTGCTACTTACCGGGATGTTCCGATTGCACCCAGTCCTTGAACGTCTCATCTTCAAAGCGATAGACGCCCTTGTCCGACTGGATGAGGATCTGACGTTCGCGAAGTCGCTTCAGGGCATTCTGCGGAACCGAGCGGTCAGCGGAGCGACCCAGCCTCAGCACCTGTCCCATCCATGTCAATGACCGCAACCCGTGCAGATCGCCCGCGCCAGCTGCAACCAACTGAAGGACGAGCCTGTCAGCGGGCAGTAGCTTGTCCCACCGCTTCGCGAAACCCTCTTGCGTATAGACGCTCTGCTTGCAGGTTTCAATCGCGCGATCCACGCCCTCGAATGCGTTACCGAGGTACTGGGACAGGAACCTCCTGAAGAGCTCGGGCACCCTCTTGAGCGCATCGAATGCCCTCAGGGTGTCCTCCAGCTTGAGTTTCAGCGTCGTCAGCGTGTTGGCGCGCCGGGTCAGTTCCCGGACGAACTCGTCGCCGAGCAGCGGCAGGGCTTCGACCCGAGCCCAGTTGTAGAAGGCTTTGTCTTCGGCGCCGAACATCGTCCTCAACCTGTCTTCGGAAGATCCTGTGAAAATCACTTTCAGGCGATCCTTGCGGGTATCCAGCAGCGCCCGCAGCGCCTTCTCCAGTCCCGTGTGTCTCTTGTCGGCCAGCACCTGGGCCTCGTCGATCAATAGCAGCCCCGTGTTCTTGCTCCTGTCGAACGCAGTGAACGCGGCGCGCAGTTTGGCAACGCGCATCTTCTCTGCGTTCTTGAATCCCAGCTCCGCGCGACCTTCGGCAATCCCGCTCACCTTTCCCGAAACCTTCAGCGTGGAGACGGGTGTTTCGAGCTTGGCGCGGACCTTTGCGAGAACGCGCCGCGGCGCCGAGCAGGCGTGGATCGCCTCTGCGATGGCATCGGCCGGATCCTGATCTTCCTGCCACAAGTTGCAGTAACCGACCGCGTAACCCTTCTTCTCTGCCGCAGGCGTGAGATCCAGGGTCAGAAACTCCGTCTTTCCCATCCGGCGCCTTGCGTGCAGGGCCGTCGCCGAGACCAGACCGAGGTCGAACGCCCGCAAGTGATGTTCGGCTAGCTCTGGCCTGGAAAAATGCCAACCGGCAAGTAACGGGGGGCGCATGTGTTACGTTGTGGTATGTATTATAGGTATTCCTAAATATAGAATGTCATGCTAACACAGGCGGTGCCATCGAGCAGCAGATCGCGCTGCTTGGCACCAGAGGCCAGTCTACAATGGCGCCATCTCAACCAACGAGGTTGCCATGCGCGCCTTCCAGTTCGAAGCGCCCCGTCTGCCGCCGCAAGCCGTGGCGACCCGGCGCCGTGTGCGCGAGTTCCTCGCCGTGGAGCGTGACGCCGGGCGCTATGCGCCGCATCGCTGCTCGTGGAGCACCTTCGACGCGGAGTTCAGCCGCCGGGTTGGCGCGGCGGGTTTCATCGGCGTCACCTGGCCCAGGGAGTATGGCGGTCAGGCGCTTTCCAGCCTTGTGCGCTACGTCATCACGCAGGAGATGCTCGCCGCCGGCGCGCCCTGCTTCGCGCACTGGATCGCGGATCGGCAATCCGGCCCGCAGATTCTGCGCCACGGCAGCGAGAAGGCGAAACGCCTGATCCTCCCGCGCATCTGCCGGGGCGAGTGTTCCTTCGGCATCGGCATGAGCGAGCCCGACTCCGGCTCGGATCTCGCGGCGGTGCGCACCCGCGCCGTGAAACGCGATGGCGGCTGGGTGATCAATGGCAGCAAGATCTGGACGTCCAATGCCCATCGCGTGCATTACCTCATCGCGCTGGTGCGCACCGGCGAGGCGGGCGAGGACCGCCACGGTGGGCTGACCCAGTTCATCATCGATCTCGCCCAACCCGGGGTGAGTGTTCGCCCGATCAACAACCTCGCGGGCGGCCACGAGTTCAACGAGGTTTTCTTCCAGGATTATCTGGTGCCGGACGACATGATGGTCGGCGCCGAGGGCCAGGGGTGGTCGATGGTCACCGCCGAGCTGGCCTTCGAACGCTCGGGACCGGACCGTTTTCTCTCGGACTACCGCCTGCTGGTGGAACTGATAGACCGTGTCGGCCCGCGGCCGAATGATCAGCAAGCCGTGGAGATCGGCCGGTTCGTCGGCCACCTCGTGGCACTTCAGCGCATGTCTGCTTCCATCGCAGGCCTGCTCGACCAGGGCAGGAGTCCGAATACCGAAGCAGCGCTGGTCAAGGATGTCGGCACCGCCTTCGAGCGCGAACTGCCCGAGATGGCGCGCCGGCTGGTCCCGGTGCAGGCGAGTCTCGACGATCCGGGCGATGCCTTCGCTGAAACGCTGGGGCATGTCACGCTGCACGCGCCCTCGTTTACGCTGCGCGGTGGCACCCGCGAAATCCTGCGCGGCATCATCGCGCGCGGGCTCGGACTGCGTTGAGGAACCCCGGCCGATGACCGAGACCCTGACACGACAGGACACCGAGGCCGATGCACTGTCGGCCATGGTCATCGAGCAGGCCGATCGCCTGTTCCGCGGAGAAGTCACCGGGGAGCGAATGGCGGCGGCGGACCGCGGTGAGTGGCCGGCGGCGATCTGGGAAGCCATCGAGCGGGCCGGACTGCCGCTGGCACTGGTGCCGGAAGCGCAGGGCGGCGTCGGCCTGCCGCCGGCCGACGCGCTGCGGCTGATCCGCCGCGCCGGCTACCACACGCTGCCGGTGCCGCTGGCCGAGACCATGATTGCAGCCGCGCTCTGGTCGCAGGTTTCGGACGCGCCCGTCACGGGCACACTGTCCCTGGCCCCGGCCGGCGTGGCGGACGCTATCAGCATCGAGCGCAGCGCAGGCGGTTATGTGCTGCAAGGGCGGGCGCAGCGCATCCCCTGGGGCGCGCAAGTTGGCCACGTTCTGATCTATGCGCGTGACGCAACGGGGTGCGGACACCTCTCCTTGCTGCCGCGTGGAGCCGCACCCGTGCAGCCGCACCGCAATCTCGCCAACGAGCCGCGCGACACGCTGTTGCTGGATGCCATCGCGCTGCCGAAATCCGCCGTGCGTCCGGCACCACCAGAGTGCGCCGAGGGATTGATCCTGTTCGGCGCGCTGATCCGCGCGCAGCAGATGGTAGGCGCGATGGAGCGCTGCCTCGACTACGCGGTCGCGTACGCGATGGAACGCCGCCAGTTCGGCCGCCCCATCGGCAAATTTCAGGCGGTGCAGCACATGCTTGCCGATGCCGCCGGGCAGTATGCAGCCGCCGCTGCCGCGGCTGAACTTGCGGCCGAAGCGTACGGGAATACAGACTTCGCCTTCGCCGTGGCCATCGCCAAGGCGCGGGTGGGCGAGGCTGCGGGCAAGGTGGCGGAAGTCTGCCATCAGGTGCACGGCGCCATGGGCTTCACGCAGGAGCATCCGCTGCACTTCGCCACGCGCCGCCTGTGGTCCTGGCGCGACGAGTTCGGCCACGAAACCCTTTGGCAGGAGCGCATCGGCCGATTGGTGTGCCTTGCCGGTGGCGAAGCGCTGTGGCCCATGCTGATCGGGAATGAGGAAGCACTGGCCGGAGCTGGCCCGGGGTCGGCGCCGAACCCGGAGCAACAGGAAAGGACGCAACCATGACTGAGCACCTCAAATTTTCCATCGCCGATGGTGTCGCCAGGATCGTGCTCGATCGGCCGGAGCGGATGAATGCCTTCACCTTCGAAATGATCGACGCCTGGACTGCGGCGTTGGAGCAGTGCCGCACCAACGATGCCGTCAAGGTGGTGATCGTCACCGGGACCGGCTCCTCGTTCTGCAGCGGCGGCGACATCGTCGAGATGGGCGATCGCCTCGAGCACACGCCCGAGCAGAGGAAGAACGAACTGTTCCAACGCATCGAGCGCATCCCGCTGGCGCTGGAGGATCTGGATAAGCCCGTCATCGCGGTTGTCAACGGCGTGGCCACCGGCGCCGGAATGGACATGGCGCTCATGTGCGATATCCGCTACGCCGCGCAAAGCGCGCGCTTCGCCGAGACCTATGTGAAGGTCGGACTGGTGCCCGGCGCGGGGGGTGCCCACTTCCTGCCGCGCCTGGTCGGGGTATCGAAGGCGCTGGAACTATTTCTCACCGGGGATTTCATCGATGCGCAGGAAGCGCTGCGCATCGGCATCGTGAACAAGGTGTTTCCCGACCAGACGTTGACGCAGGAAGTCGACAAGATCGTGCGCCGGATGGCGAGCGCGCCGGGCCTGACGCTGCGCATGACCAAGCGGGCGATCTACCAAGGCATGCGCAACGACCTGCGCACCAACCTCGACCTGATCTCTTCGCATTACGCCGTCATCACTTCGACCAGGGAGCACAGGGAGCTGGTGCGCTCGTTCATCGACAGCCGGAGCAAGAAACGCGACGACTGACGCCGGGCAGTCATCAAAGCTAGTCAGCTTACCGACTCAAGCAGGGAGTACGACATGGCGAATACCAGGAAGAAGCTGTTGCTGCCTTCGACGATGGCGCGCGCCGGCTGGGATGTACTCGACAAGCGTGGCGACGTAGCGGCGATCTCCTACGATGGAAGCATGCCGACTGCTGCATTCCACGCGCTTCTCGCCGACGCGGATGGTGTCGCACTGAGCCTCACCCCCTTCGGCGAAGCGGAGCTAAGAGCCGCTCCAAAGCTGCGCGCAGTGGCCCGCCACGGAGTCGGTTACGACGCGGTCGACGTCGCGGCGCTGACTCGACGCGGAATCCCGCTGATGGTGACCGGCACCGCCAACTCCCCTTCCGTCGCCGAACAGGCCCTCTGCTTCATGCTCGCGCTCGCCAAGCGTGGCGCACGCTTGCATGAGATGGTCCGGGACGGACATTGGGCGGATCGCCTGGGGGAGGACCTTCCGGTCGACCTGTTCGGCAAGACTCTGCTCGTGATCGGGTTCGGCCGCATCGGGACGCGCATCGCCCGCGCCTGCCTCGCACTCGGGATGACGGTGCGGGTCTACGATCCTTACGTCGCCGCGTCGGCGATTACGGCGGCTGGATGTGTGCCCGAGGGCGATCTCGACGCCGCTCTCCCGCGCGCCGACTTCGTGACCATCCACTGCCCGAAGACACCCGAGACGGTCGGCATGTTCAACGCCACACGCCTCGCGCGCATGAAGTCCACGGCCTGCCTGGTCAATACCGCACGCGGCGGCATCATCGACGAAACGGCGCTGCACAAGGCGCTCACGACGGGAGTGATCCGTGGTTCCGGACTCGACGTATTCGACCGCGAGCCGATCGCGCCTGACAATCAGCTCCCGTCTTTGCCCAACGTACTGACGGCACCGCACATGGCCGGCGTGACCAAGGAGTCCTTCGACCGCATGGCGACGGCGGTGGCGAATAACCTGCTCGATGTCCTCGACGGCAAGCCGAATCCAGATCACGTGGTCAACAAAGAGGTGCTGGCGCACCGATGAGGATTATTATTTCTTATTTTTGTGAATCAACTTACGCTACCGCCACGTTCGTGGACGACATCAGTCGGGACACCAGCAATCCGATGGCGATGAAGTGCGGGAAAACCGTGTCACTTTTCATGCCGGCGGGCAGCAATTCGAGGCGCGCGGTGTAATAGGCGAAGAGGAGCGTGCCCATGCGGCCCAGTCGGATGAGCAGGTAACACATGGCCGCGTAGGTGCGCGCCCACGAACCGACATGAACTGATCGGGCGTCTTGTTCTTGCGACCAAACCAAACGCCCATCGCCACCATGGCGACGAGATAGACCACCAGCACCGCGAAGTCGAGGATGGGCAGGGTCTTGTTCACGGGCGCAGTTTCACAAATTTTCCCTGGGGAGGGAAGGCCGCAGAAACCCTGGCAATAGCGCAGCGCGCGCCTCGTACACCGCGCCGAGCCCGGCTCCGCACGCCCTAAGCCGAAAACCCGCAGCCGCGCTACCCGATCACCTTCCCCACCACCGCCAGCACCTGCGACCGAGTGTCCTGCTGAATGTAGAAGTGCCCGCCTGGCACCATCCTCAGCGAGAACGCGCCGTGCGTGTGCTGCCGCCATGCGTCCAGGTCGTCACGCGTGGCCTTCTGGTCCTCGAGGCCGCCGAACGTCGTGAATGGCACCTCGAGCGGCGGCTCCGTGGCGTGCTGGTACGTCTCGGTGATGGAGGTGTCGGCGCGGAACACCGGCAGGATCATCTCCATCAGCTCGCGGTGCTGGAGCACCTCCTCGCTCATGCCGCCGAGCTTGCGCATGTACTCGATCAACTCGGCCTCCGGCAGATCGTGCGTCGCGTCCGTGTCCGGGATGTGCGGCGCTGGGCACGCCGAGGCGAACAGATGCACCGGTCGGAGCCCGCCGCGACGCCGCAGCTCGCGGGCGAGCTCGAAGGAGATCACCGCGCCCATGCTGTGGCCGAAGAACGCGAACGGCTGCGCCAGGTGCGCGTGGAGGCCGTCGGCGATCATGGAGACGAGGCGCGCCATGTCGCCGACGGGCGCGTCGCCGAGGCGATTCTCGCGGGCAGGGAGCTGGACGGCGCAGACCTCGATGGAGGCGGGCAGCTCGTCCTGCCAAGTCCGGTACGCGGAGGCACCACCGCCTGCGAACGGAAAGCAGAACAGGCGCACGCGCGCGCCGGGGCGCGGCCTGCGGTAGGGGAGCCAGGGATCGGGCTTGGTTACAGGCGGCATGTAACTTCAGCAGATCGCCGGCACGTCGGCGGCTCCATGTAATACATGTACGTCTGGGTGACGGAGGAGTTGCCGCGCGAGGCGGAGCTGATCATGGCCATCAACTCGCGGTGCTCGCCGTCCGAGCTGAGTCGGACCAGCGCAATGCGTTGATCAAATGGCATAAGACTGCATGATTCAGGTGCATTCCAGATGCTCAGCGGTGAATTTTTGCAGGCATAACGCACGCTCCAAGGAGCGGCTCTGCCGCATATGGTATTTAATAAGCAGGGGCACATCAATCGTATTTCCCTGCGCTCTCTGTGTACCCTTGAAGAGGGTATGTTGAAAACCCTCTGTGGCTAACCGCTTTTCATCATCAGGCCAAAAAAACCGTAGCAGATAACGGCACCGACGACGCACATCGAAAGACCCCAGGCCAGCATCTGGTTGAACAACTGCCTGCGATCCACATCCGGTGCGGCGTTCGCGATGCACAGCGCCCCTAGCGTGGAAAGCGGTGAAACGTCGACAAGGTGCGCACCGACGTTGATCGAGAAGGCAATGGCCAGCGCATTGCCGCCGCCCAGCTTTTCGATCAGCCCCGGAATGGTTGGCAGGAACGCAGGCAAGACCACACCGGAAGAACTGCTGTAAACCGAGATCACGCCGGTGACGAGCGCGATGACCCCGGTAATGCTTTGCTGCGAGGACAGCGACGACAGAATCGAAGTCAAAAGTGCCATCCCCCCAGTCTTTTCCGCGACGCCGATCAGCACGGTTACGCCGCACACCATGAGCACCACGCTCCAGGGGATTGCCTTGAGCGCTTCTTTTTCATCGGCCGCCCTGGCGAGCGACAGCACCGCGACGCCGATGAATGCGCCGATCGTGATATCCAGCTTGAGCACGAGCACAGAAAGAACCAGGAGCGCAATCATCGCCAACGTAAGTTTCTGCTGCCAGGTGAACGGCACCACGTTGGCACCCATGCGCTGCACAGCCTCCGCCGTGTTTCCGGCTGCGAGCAACCGTATTCCACCGAACATCAAATAGCCGACGAAACCGACAAACGATTGCGCAACCAGCAGACTGAGGTAGTTGCTCCACTGGGCGCCTTCCAGTCCTATTTTCGTCATCAGCCCGTTGGCGATGATTCCCGTCGGCGCAAACGGCGACAATGCGCCGGCATTGGCGCCGCTGCACACCATGATCGCCATCGCGAACGCGGGTACCCCTGCCCGCCCTGCGGCGACCATCGCCAGGGGCGCCAGCAGCGCAACGGCGGCAATGTTGCCCGGCCCGATCGACGCGAATACCAAGGCCAGCAGGAAAAAAACAATCGGAATCGCGCCTGCCCGGCCCCGTACCAGCCCCACGGCGACTTCCGATACGCGCTCCAGCGTGCCGTTGACGCGCGCCTGCGAGAAAAAGAACGTGACGCCGATCAGCGTAAGGAAAAGTCCGGCCGGAAATCCCGCCACCACGGCCGGCAGTTTCATCCCGCCGAGCACGACGCCAACCAGACAGGCGAGTGCGATCGACAGCACGCCGAGGTTCACCGGTAGAAAACTGCCCACCGCGACCACGACGAAAAGCGCGAGCAAAGAAATGATTGCGAGATCCATTTTTGTTTTTCCCGGCCTTGAGCCGGCTCCCCTAGGCTGATGGTAGACTTTCGGCAGTCATTCATCCACTCGCCGCGACAGACTCCCGGCCGCACGGGTAGATCGGCATGACCCAGACATCGAGCCGGACCTGACGATATCGCCAGGAAAATCTGACCCCGATTCCCCAACGAGGGAGGAGAAATGAAGACGATCCGCTGCGCCGCAGCACTTGCCGCTCTGGCACTGGTCATAACTGTGTCTGCCCGGGCTGAGGGCGTTCCCGAATTCCGCGTCGATCCCTTCTGGCCGAAGCCGCTGCCGAACAACTGGATCCTTGGACAAATCGGCGGCATCGCGACGGACCGGCATGACCATGTCTGGGTCTATCAGCGGCCGCGCTCGTTGACCGATGACGAACGCGGCGCCGCAGTCGATCCGCCGACGTCCAAATGCTGCAGGCCGGCGCCGCCGGTTATGGAGTTCGATGCGGAGGGGAATCTCGTGCAGGCCTGGGGCGGCGAAGGCACCGGCTTCGACTGGCCGCGCAGCGAGCACGGCATTTTCGTCGACGCGAACGACCATGTCTGGATCGCGGGCAACGACAAGGACAACGACGCCCAGGTACTCGAATTCACCCGCGACGGAACATTCGTCAGGCAGATCGGCGAGGCGCGGCACACCGAGGGCAGCAACAGCACGCGGTATCTGGGCCGCCCGGCGCTGGCCATCGTCGACGAAGCGGCGCACGAACTCTACGTGGCCGACGGTTACGGCAACAAACGCATCGTGGTGTTCGACGCGCGCACCGGAGAATACCGGCGCCACTGGGGGGCCTACGGCGCAACGCCGAACGACGCTGATCCCGGCAAGTACGACCCAAGCGCGCCGATCGCGACACAGTTCCGCAACCCGGTTCATTGCGTGCGCATCTCGCGCGACGGCCTGGTCTACGTCTGCGACCGCGTCAACGACCGCTTCCAGGTGTTCCGCAAGGACGGCAGCTTCGTGGCGGAGCACGTGCTGGACCCGAATACGCGCTTCGTCGGTTCCGTCTGGGACATCGGCTTCTCGACGGACCCGGAACAGAAATACCTGTTCGTCGCCGACGGCACGAACAACCAGATCCACATCCTGCTTCGCAACAGCGGCAAGGCAGTTGCCGCCTTCGGTCGACAGGGCCGCAACGCCGGCGACTTCCACTGGGTCCACGCAATAGCGATCGATTCGCGCGGCAATATTTTTACCGGCGAAGTCGACACAGGAAAACGCGTTCAGCGTTTCGAACGGGTCAAATAGCGCCCGACTGACGATAGTCGAGGTCGGTAGCGGATGCGTGCGTAGTAGGTCTGCTGGGCAGCGTCACGCGCCTGACCGAGCGTAACGATGCCTTTCTCGGCGAGCAGCGGGATCAGCTTCAGGAATACTTCGGCAGTGACCATCGCGTCGCCGAGCGCCGTGTGGCGGCCGAGCACGGCAACGTCGAATCGTTCGG